>NZ_JBEOVY010000169.1:0-16096 GCF_040295745.1 Saccharopolyspora sp. NPDC002686 | reverse complement strand
GGCGGGCACAGTCGTCCCCGCCGCCGCGTTCGCGGGGGAACGCGCGGTTTTCGACGTCCCCGCAAGGGGATCTGGGTAGTCCTGCTACACCGGAAGCTCCCCGGAAACCTGGACCAGCACCTTCACCTGGCCAGGGTCTTGGGCCGCGGCGAAAGCCTCCGCGGCCCGGTCGAGCGGGAAGATCGCGCTGACCAGCTCGTCGACGGGCACGCGGGACACCAGGCGCAGCGCGGCCTCGACGTCCTCGCGCACGTACATCAGGCTGCCCAGGACGGTGATCTCGCGGTCCTGCACGAGGTGCAGCGGCACCGCCACCGGCCCGGCCGGGACGCCGACGACGACGAACGTGCCGCCCTTCAGCAGCAGTTCGATCCCCTGCCGCACGGTCGGTTCGGTCGCGACGCAGTCGAAGACCACGTCCACTCCCCCGGCGATCTCGTCCGCGCGGTCCGGCGGCAGGGCGAGATCCGCCCCCAGCCGCAGCGCGCGGTCGCGCTTGTCGGGCATCGGATCGGTCACCGCGATCTCGGCCGCACCGGCCGCGCGGGCGGCGGCCACGACGAGCAACCCGATCGGCCCGGCACCGAGCACGACGACCCGGCTCCCGTCGCGCACACCTGCCCGGCGCACCGCGTGCACCGGCGTGGCGAGCGGTTCGACGAGCGCGGCGGCGAGGTCTCCCACGTCGTCGGGCAGCACGTGCAGCCGGTCGGCGGCGACGGTGAACAGGTCGCTCATCGCACCGTCGGTCTGGCAGCCGAACACCGCGAGCTCGGCGCAGATGTTGTAGCGCCCCTCCGCGCAGCGGCGGCACCGTCCACAAGCGAGCCCCGGTTCGAGCACGACGCGATCACCGGGACGGCACGTGCTCACCCCGGATCCGACCGCCTCGACGACGCCGACGGCCTCGTGCCCCGGCGCGTACGGCAGGTCGATGAACGGGTGCTCGCCCGCGACCGCGTGGGTGTCGCTGCCGCAGATCCCCACCAGCACCGGGCGGACCAGGACCTCGCCGTGGCCGGGCTCCGGGCGCGGCGTGCGTTCCAGCCGGACCTCACCGCTCGGGTGCACCCGGACCCGGCGCACGGTTTCCCTCGTCGACCCCATCAGAAGATGCTCTCCGGGTTGTAGAACTCCTTGACGTTCTCGCAGCCGATGCCCGCGGCACGCGTGTTGGTGTCCTTCGGCAGGGTCTTCGGGTCCTTCTCACCGGTGGCGATGCCCAGCGCGGTGTCGAACGCGGCGTGCGCGGCGAGGTCCGGCGAGTTCAGCCCGGTCGAGACGTACTGGCTGTCGCAGCCCTTGGCGATCTCGGCCAGCGCCTCCTTCTGGCCGTCGGCCGACGCGGCGACCAGCACGTTGGTGTTGCCCTGGTTGCGCAGCACCTGCAAGGCGCCGAGCGCCATCGAGTCGTTCAGGCCGAGCATCACGCCGATGCCGGGGTTGGCGGCCAGCATCGACTCGGTCGCCGGGACCGCTTCCTCCTGCGTGTAGTTGCCGCTGGCCGAGGCGACGACCTGCGGAGTGACGCCGCCCTCCTTGAGCCCGTCGAGGAAGCCGTTCTGCCGTGCCGGGCCGACGATCTCGTCGTTGGGCCCGCCGTTGAGCACGCCGACCTGCACTGTCTTGCCGCCGCCGAGCCGCTTCGCGGTGAGCTGGCCGGACAGGCGGCCGATCTCGTGGTTGTCCGACTGGATCGACGTCACGCCCACGCCCGGGATGCCGGTGTCGACGAACAGCAGCGGCACCTGGCTGGCGACCTGGGTCAGCTGCGCCCGCTCGGTTTCGGGGCTCTTCGCATCGACCACGATCACGTCGGCGCCCTGCGACAGCATCGTCTGCACCTGGTTGATCTGCGTGACCGGATCGCCGTTGGCGTTCTGGAACAGCAGCTTGAAGCCCTTCTCCTTGGCCTTCTGCTCGGCCACCGCCTGCATCGCCACGTAGAAGGGCGCGTCCATCTGGCGGGCCGCGAAGCCGATGGTGACCTCGTTGGCGGGCTTGGGCTGCGGCCCCGAACCCGAACCGGATCCGACGGTGCCGCACGCGGCCACCGCGAACGTCGTCGCACCGGCGACAGCGGCGGCCAGCAGGCGGGATTTCACTTTGCGCATAGCAGAACTCCGTTGTTCTTCAGTGGTTGCGGGAACGGTTGCGGCCGATGGTGGCGAGACCGATGGCGAGCAGGATCAGCGCGCCGCGGAAGGCGTCCTGCAGGAACGTCGAGACGTTGAGCAGGACGAGTAGGTTCGAGATGACGCCGAAGATCGCGGTACCGATGACGGTGCCGACGACCTTGCCCTGACCGCCGTTGAGCCGGGCGCCGCCGATGACGACGGCCGCGATCGCGTCGAGCTCGAACAGGTTGCCCGCGGTGGGCGTGGCAGCGCCGACGCGGGAGACCAGCAGGAATCCGCCCAGGCCGACGAGCAGCCCGGCGATCACGTAGACGGACACGAGGGTTCCGCGCACCGGGATGCCCGAGGCCTGCGCGGCCTCGACCCGGCTGCCGACCGCGAACACGCGACGCCCGAAGACCGTGCGGCGCAACAGGAACGCGAGCCCGACGGCGACGAGGAGCCAGATGATGCCCAGCACCGGGACACCGGCGACGGTCGCCGTGCCGACGGCGGTGAAGCTCGGCGCGGACGGGGTCAGCGGGCTGCCCTCGGTGTAGGCGTAGACCAGACCCCGCGCCAGCGCGAGCATGCCGAGGGTGACGATGAACGGTTCGAGCCCGCGGAACGCGACCATGAACCCGTTGAGCGCTCCGAGGACCATGCCGACGACGAGCGCCACGCCCAGTCCGACCAGCGTTGACGACCCGCCGAACATCCCCGCCGACAGCACGCAGGCGAGTCCCAGCACCGAGCCGACGCTGATGTCGATCCCGCCGGAGACCACCACCAGGAGCTGGGCGAGCGCGACGATTCCGGTCACCGAGATCTGCAGGACTAGGTTCTGCAGGTTGCGGCTGGTCAGGAACGCGTCGCTGCTCAACGACGCGACCGCGAACAGGACGATCAGGATCAGCAGCGGGTACTGCTGGCGCAGCCAGCCCGCGCCGCGATCGCGCCAGAACGACCGCGGCGGGCTGCTGGCGCCGGTCGCGAGGTTCTCCTCGACGGCGGTCATGCCGCCTCACCTCCCAGGGCAGTGCGGATCAGGTCATCGGTGGTGGCCGTCGCGGTGTCGAACTCGCCGGCCACCTGCCCGTCGCGCAGGACGAGCACGCGGTGGCACAGCATCAGCGCCTCCTCCGCCTCGCTGGTGACGACGAGGACCGCGCGGTTCTCGCGGCACAGGTCGTGGATGATCCGGTAGATGTTGAGCCGGGCACCGACGTCGATGCCCTTGGTCGGTTCGTCGAGCACGACGACCGCGGGGTCCGCCTCGAGCCACTTGGCCAGGCACACCTTCTGCTGGTTGCCGCCGGAGAGCGTGCTGGTCAGCACGTCCGGGCCGCCCTTGACCTGGAACCGCCGGATCAGCTCGGCGACCCGGGTGCGTTCCCGGCGGCGGCGCAGCACGCCCAAGCGCGACGAGCGGCCGAGCGTGGACAGCGTCAGGTTCTCGCCGTTGCTGAAGTCGGCGACGAACCCCTCCCGGCGGCGGTCCTCGGTCAGGTAGACCACGCCGCGGCGCAGCGCCGCGCCCGGCGAGCGGAGCGCCGTCGGTTCACCGTCGATCTCGACCTCGCCGGAGACCGGGCGCTGCTGACCGGACACCGACCGCGCCACCGAGGAACGACCGCTGCCCACGAGTCCGTAGACGCCGACGACCTCGCCCTTGCCGACCTCGAAGGACACGTCCTGGGCGGAACCGGCGTGCAGCCCGCGCACGGAGAGCGCGGGCGGACCGGCGTTCTCGGGGAGCTCGGGCGGCCGGTCGAGCGCGCTGACGGCTTCGCCGATCATGAGCGTGGTGATCCGGCCGGGATCGGTGTCCCGGGTGCGCAGCACGTCGACGAGTTCTCCGTTGCGCAGCACGGCGATCCGGTCCGACAGCGCGAAGACCTCGGGCATCCGGTGCGACACGAACACGACCGCGGTGCCCGCGGCGCGCTCGGCCGCGACCATCTCCTCGATCTCCTTGAAGTGCTCCTCCGACGTCGACGCGGTCGTCTCGTCGAGGATCAGCACCCGGTGCGGTGTGACGGTGGCGCGGCTGAGCGCGAGCATCTGCCGCTGCCCCGGGGCGAGGTGCCGCGCGGGCATCGCCGGGTCGACGTCGCCGAGCCCGACCTCCCGCAGCAGTTCCCGCGTCTCCTGGTCGTCGCCCCGCCGCGCGAGCTGCCACGGCAGGACGTCCCGACCTGCGCGCAGCCGGTACAGCCACACGTTCTCCGCGATCGAGAAGTCGTCGACGACCAGCGGTTCCTGGTGCATCAGCAGGATTCCCGCCCGCTCCGCGTCCGCCGGTCCGACGACCGGGCCGTCGTGGCCCTCGACGCGGATCTCGCCGTCGTCGGGGGCTTCCTGCCCGGCGAGCAGCCGGGCGAACGTCGACTTGCCCGCTCCGTTGGCCCCGCAGACCGCCAGCACCTCGCCCGCGTAGCCGTCCAGGTCGAGGCCTTCCAGAGCTCGGACGCCCGGATACCTCCTGCCGACCCCGCGGGCCGAGAACACGACCCGGGGTGATCCCGGGGGCCGCTCGGCACCACTCATGCGCACCTCCTCGCACTCGCCGCGTTGTAGTGAAACTACACAGATGAGGTCGCTCAGGCTAGCCTCCCGGGCGAATTCTCGAGACGGACGTCACTCTTTTGGCCCAATGAACGATCGCGGAGAGTCAGATAACCTAGCGAAACTACAAAATGGCGGTGTGGCCTTCCGTTCTCACGGACGTTCGCGGCCGTCGCCGCCGCCGTCCCGGAGAGGGAGAGATGACCGAGCGATTCACCGGCCGCCGCATCGCCGTCACAGGCGCCGCAGGAGGGATCGGCAGCGCGCTGTGCCAGTCGTTGCTCGAGCAGGGCGCCCGCGTCCACGGACTCGACCGCGACGGCCTCGACGCACTTCCGGCAGGTGTCGAGCCGAATCAGGTGGACCTGCGCTCCGAGGACTCCGTGGCCGGTGTCGTGCGCGAGCTCTACGCGCAGGACCCGACTCCGGTCGACCTCGTGACCTGCGCCGGCATCGTCGAGGACGACGTGGCCGCCGAGGACATGCCGATGGACCTCTACGACGCCGTGATGGGCGTCAACCTGCGCGGCGTCTTCCTGACCTGCCGGGAGTTCGGGCGCGAACTGCTCGCCCGCGGTGGCGGCGCGATCGTCAACGTGGCCTCCATGTCGGGCAACGCGATCGTCAACCACCCGCAGAAGCAGTCGGTCTACAACACGAGCAAAGCCGGAGTGAGCGCGCTGACCCGCTCGCTCGCCGTCGAGTGGGGCCCGCGCGGGGTGCGCGTGAACGCGGTGTCCCCCGGCTACGTCGACACTCCGCTCAACGCGCTCAAAGCGCACATGCACGAGCAGTGGAAGGCCGAGACCGTGCTCGGCAGGTTCGGCGAGCTGCGGGAGATCTCCGCGGCGATCGAGTACCTGCTCAGCGACGACTCCGGGTTCTGCTGCGGTACGGAACTGCTCGTCGACGGCGGGTTCTCGCTGCGCTGATCGACCCCGGGAAAGCGGACAAGATGATCATTTCACACGACCTGGGCACCACCGGCGACAAGGCGACGCTGGTCGACGAGACCGGCCGGGTCCTCGCCGCGGTGACCGAGACCTACGACACCGACTTCGGCCTGCGCGGCAAGGCAGAGCAGGACGCCGACGCGTGGTGGCGCGCGGTGTGCGCGGCGACGCGACGGCTCGTCGACGCGCACCCCGAAGCGCTCGACCAGATCGAAGGCGTCTCGTTCTCCGGCCAGATGATGGGCGCGGTCCTGCTCGACGCCGAGGGGCACCCGGTCCGCCCGGCCATCATCTGGGCCGACACGCGTTCGGTGGCGCAAACCGGTTCGCTCATCGACGAGATCGGCATGGAGCGGGCCTACGCGATCACCGGCCACCGGCTCAACCCCACCTACTCGCTGTCCAAGGTGATGTGGGTGCGCGACAACGAACCCGAAGCCTTCGCCCGCACCAGGCACGTCGTGCTGGCCAAGGACTACGTGGTGCACCGCCTGACCGGCGCCATCGTCACCGACCCGTCGGACGCCAGCAGCACCAACGCCTACGACCAGTCCGCGCAGGACTGGTCCGACGACCTGTTCGCGGCGGCCGGTCTCGACCGGGGCTTGTTCCCGGAGATCGCCCCGTCGACCACCATCGCGGGCACGGTGACCGCCGAAGCGGCCCGCGAAACGGGCCTGCGCGAGGGAACGCCGGTCGTCCTCGGTGGCGGGGACGGTCCGATGGCCGCCCTCGGCGCCGGAGTCCTCGACGCGACCTGCGGCGCCTACGCCTACCTCGGCTCGTCGTCCTGGGTGTCGCTCGCCGCGGACGCACCGCTGCACGACCCGGGCATGCGCACGATGACGTTCAACCACGTCGTCCCAGGCCAGTTCGTGCCCACGGCCACGATGCAGGCCGGCGGCGCCTCGCTGGAGTGGATCGTGTCGACGCTGGCCCCTGGAATCGAGGACCGCTACGCGAACCTCCTCGGCGGCGCCGCGGAGGTCGCCGCGAGCGAGGACGGCCTGTACTTCCTCCCCCACCTCCTCGGCGAGCGGTCGCCGTACTGGAACCCGCGCGCCCGAGCGGTGTTCGCAGGCCTGGCCCGCCACCACGGCCCGGCGCACATGACGCGCGCGGTGCTCGAAGGCGTGGCGTTCAACCTGTACACGGGCCTGCGCGCGTTCACCGAGAACGGCGCGAGCATCGAGCACGTCGACGCCATCGGCGGCGCCGCGAACGCCGGTGTGCTGCTGCGGATCTTCGCCGATGTGTGGGGTGTTCCGGTGCGGCGCAGGGAACTCGTCGACGAGGCGACATCGCTCGGCGCCGCGATCGTGGGCGGTGTCGGCACCGGCATGTTCGACTCGTTCGAGATCGCCCGGAAGTTCGCGGAGAACCGGGCCGAAGAACGACCGGAACCCGAAGCGCACCAGCGCTACGCGCGGGAGTACGACGTGTTCATGGACGCCTACCGCCGCCTGGAGCCGTGGTTCGACACGCTTTGACCGGTGTGCCCGCCCATCACCAAGCCGGCGGGCGGGCACACAGCGCTGCAACGAACTGGCCGCGCTTGACTGCTTCCCGCGCGAAGGCGTCTTTCCCAGAAGTGGCGGCCGGAGCCACCGCTGCCGACTAGGGTCGGGGCAATGACTTCTGGGTGGACGAACGAGACCGCTATTCAGCAGTGGAGCGATTCCGCCGAGCGCGAGGCGTTGGAGGCGACCGCCGCGGACGGGGACTTCGCCAAGCGCTACCTGATCAATCCCGATCAGCTGCGGCTGCTCGGTGATGTGTCCGGCCGACGGGTTCTGGACGCGGGGTGCGGCAACGGCTACTTCAGCCGCATGCTCGCCGCGCGGGGCGCACACGTCGTCGGGGTCGAACCGGCTGGGAGCTTGCTCGCCTTCGCGCGGGAGAAGGAAGGCGAACTGGGCCAGGGCGTCAGCTACGTGCAGGCGGACCTGACCCGGCTTCCCGCTCTCGGCGGCCCTTTCGACGCCGTGGTGTGCAGCATGGTCCTGATGGCGATCCCGGACTGGAAACCCGCGCTGCGCGGCTGCGTCGAATCCCTCCGCCCGGGCGGGCTGCTCGTGTTCTCCGTGGTCCACCCGGCGTTCGAACAGCTCTGGACCTCCTGGCGGGAGCACGGCGAGTACCGCACGAGCAGGTACTTGGAGGAGTACGAGATCCCCGGGCACGCCCCCGACTTCCACCGGCCGATGTCGGCGTACCTCAACGAGCTGGCCGCGCTCGGCTGCCGCCTGCGCGAGGTCGTCGAACCCGGGCTGGACCCGGCGGTCGCCGCTCAGAGCGGTGTTCCCGGGATCGAGGGCTACGTCCGCCTGCCGAACTTCCTCATCGTGTCAGCCGAAACCCCCAGCTGAGCAGTCGATTTCACCTCCCGGCCCAGCCGGCCTGCGCGCGCTCCACCAGTTCCCGCACCAGCTCCACGACTTCCGCCGGGCTGAACTCCATCGCGTTCTCGCCGACCGAGATCTCGAAGGCGCACCGCGATGGGTCCGGTGAGGAACGGACCTTGTAGAACAGCTGCGTGCCGTGCTCGGCGATCATCTGGGCCCCAGCCCGCTCGACCGCGGCCTTCGCGGCAGGCACGTGAACGTGGAACAACGAGGTCTGCGGCGGGTCCGGGAACGCGCGCACGGTCCCATCCGCGTTGAGCTCGGCGGCGATCGCCACCGCGTGATCTCGGAACTCGGCCATCCGCGGCACGAGCCGGTCCAACCCCGCCAAAGCCCCCAGTGCCAGCGGCCATGCATCCGGGATAGCGCCGCCGAGGCGCTTCCGCCACACCGCGGCTTCCGCCATGGTCTCCGCATCACCAACAAGCACCGCATCCCGGACCCCTCCGAGTCCTTTGTAGAGCGATACGTACGCGGTGTCGAAGAGTCCGGCGATCTGCGCGTGGGGGCGGTCGTAGTACGGCTGCGCCTCGAAAATCCGGCCACCGTCGAGGTGCACGGCCGCCCCGCGTGAACGGGCCAGTTCGACCTGCTCGCGCAGCTGCGCCCACTCGGGCAGCAGCCCGCCGAGATCCCGCTGCGGCAACTCCCACACGACGGCGGCCAGCGGTTCACCGATCGCATCCAGATCAGCCGTGGTCATCAGCTGGTTCCGATCACAAGCAGCGTGGAAGCGCAGACCGTGGACGGCGTTGTAGCCCTGCAGCTCCCAGTTGTCGAGGTGCACGTGCGGATGTCCCGCGAAGGTCCACCGCCCCCGACGCTCGGCATGTATCCGCAACGCGACCTGCTGGGCCATCGTTCCAGTCGGGAAGAACAACGCCGCCGGAGCGGCGAACAACTCGGCCATCCGCTCTTCCAGGGTGGCCACCGGTTCTTCCGGCGAGGTTCCGGGACCGACCAGATCGACCCATTGACGCAGCAGGTCGTGCGGCTTGCGCCGCAGCGGGGAGTGCAGGGCCAACGAACGCCGGATCACAGGTACGTCCATGTCACCGGACCCTGCCATTTCCCACTGACAACGCCCTCTCTACACCGCGTAGGAGAAGACCAGGACCGCTGTTGAGAAGGTCAGCATTCCCAGGCAGTTGAGCCAGAACTCCTGCTTCAGGAACTGGGCTCGGATGTGGGCGTAGACCGCGCAGAGGAAGTAGGCGATCACTGCGGCGTTCGTGGCGAAGGCGATGCCCGGGTACTCGAGGCCGACCAGCAGGCCCGCCGTTGCCAGGAGTTTCACCGCGATGAGGATCCACCACCAGTCCCGCGGGAGGTTGACCCCTTCCAGGCAGCGCTGGATGAAGACCGGTGGCTTCAGCGACATCACCGCGTCGCCGAAGAGCACGAGCGCCAGAAGCGCGGTCGGCCACCAGGTGTGGGGTAAGCCGGTCATTGCTGTCCTCCTCCGGTGATCACGAACCCGATCACCTCGCGCAGCTGGTCGATCGCGTCCGATTCCCGGAGGGTTCCGTGCGCGACGGTCATGAGAATGCCGAGGTACGCGAAGTAGACGACGCGCGCACCGCGGCCGGATTCGGCTTCGTCCAGACCTGCACCCGCGAGCGCGCCGGCGATCTCGTCGATCAGGGACTGGGCGAGCCTGCGGAAGATCTCCGACTCGTGCACTCCGCGCACGACGATCGCCGCGTACTCGCGCGAGAGCTCCACGTCGAGCATGAAGTACCGGACGAAGGGCTCGATCAGGGCCACGACGCCGTCGACCGCGGACGTCGGCTCGGCCGTGGCCGGCTCGTCCGCCCTAGCGCGGTGGACCGCGTCGATCCAGATGTCGAAGATCGCGACGAGGAGCGCGTCCTTGTCCCCGACCGACATCACCGTCCCGGAGCTGACCCCGGCCTCGGCCGCGATCTTGCGGACCGTCGTGGCCCCGAACCCCTGGTCGCGGAACAGGCGCTCGGCCGCGGTCAGCACCTTCTGCCGCGTCACCTCGCGCTTCTCCGCACGTGACTGAACATGTTCACTGAACACGTTCAGTACATTAGCGCGGGCACTCCCCCCGCGCAACCACCTACGGGCTCAGCCGGCGATCCGGCGCGCACCGATGTAGTGACCGTCGCCCTCGACCGAGCGCACGTCGACGAGCTGCCCCTCGGTGGGCGCGTCCACGACCTTGCCGCCGCCCACGTACATCGCCACGTGGTGGATGGTCGACGGGTCCCCGGATCCGTCGTCGTAGAAGACGAGGTCGCCGGGCTGCAGCTGGCTCCTCGACACCGGCGTCCCGGCCGTCCACTGCGTCCGGCTGCTCGGCGGGATCGAGATGCCCGCCTGCTTGTAGGCCCACTGGGTCAGGCCCGAGCAGTCGAAGGTCGTCGGCCCCTTCGAGCCCCACTCGTACTCCGAGCCCCGTTTGGACAGAGCCGCCTGCAGCGCGGTGTTCGCCGCGCCCGGCGGGCCGAGGTACGCGCCCGTGTCGACCGGACCCTGCAAGCGCTCCCGGTCCGAATCGCCGAGTTCGCCGAGCGCCTGCCGGACCTCGCCGATGCGCTCGTCGAGATCGTCCTTGCGCCGCTGGACCTCGTCGAGCAGCCGCGCCGCTTCGTCGGTCGCCTGCTGGGCGCGGAGTTCCGACTCTTGAGCCTGCTCGCGGGAGCTGCGCGCCCGCGCGAGCGCCTCGTTGTAACCGGCGAGGACCTTCTCGTTGTTGTCCGCCAGCGCGCCGAGCATGGTTGCCCGCTCGAGGAATTCGTCCGGGCCGTTGCTGGTCAGCGCGGCGGTGAACTCGTCCACCCGAGCGCCGCGGTACGCCGATCCGGCGAGCCGATCGATCTCGCCGCGCAGCTCTTCCTGCTCCCGCAGCGCTCCGTCCTCGATCCGCTTGGCCTGCGCGACCGATTCTTTCGCGCGGTCCAGCTCCGCCTGGTTGGCGTCGTGGGCCATCTCGGCTTCGGCGAGGTCCTCTTCCGCCTTCGCAGCCTCAGCACCGAGCTCCTGGTACTCCTTGACCGGGTCGGATGGCTGCGCGCCTGCGGGCACCGCGAGGGTCCCGGCCACCACGGCGACGGCCGAAGCCGCGAGCGCCACCTCCACGGATCGCTTGAGGCGTTGTAAGCCCACGTCTCGAACTACTCCTCTGCACTTGCCGGGCGCCCGGCAGCGGGCCGATCCCAGCTTGCGAACTAGCCGCCCGAAAGCTACTCGAAAGCCGGAACCTTGTCTACTAGGTGATCTAGTACTAACCGACGAGGTTTATATATTTTCGTTTCCCACCAAGAACTTCACGTCGATCGCGTTGCCAAATATTGCTACTATCTGTCATAGTTGGCCTGTCGTCGGATTCGAAGCTCTGGCGGCCACCAGGCGCGGACCGGCCCTCCCCGCCCTACACCCCCCGGGGGAAGGCCGGTCCGCATCCCGCTCCACCGCAGCCACCCGGACCGGGCGAGGGATCCCGTCGGCCGAACCCGGTATCCTCGACACCGCGAAAGCGGGAGGTGGCATGCAGGGCTTGGGAGAACTCGAAGACGGCGTGATGGACGTGCTGTGGACGTCGGCCACGCCGATGACCGTTCGCGAAGTCCTCGCGAAGCTCAACGAAACGCGCGATCTCGCTTACACGACCGTGATGACGGTCCTGGACAACCTCTACCGCAAGAACTGGGTCGACCGCGAGCTGCAGAACCGCGCGTACCTCTACACGCCCACCGAAACCCGGGAGGAAGCCGCTTCCCGCGTGCTGCGCGAGCTGCTCGACTCCAGCGGTGACCCCGAGGCCGTCCTGCTCCACTTCGCGCAGTCGGCCTCGGACGACGAGACCGCCGCGCTGCGCCGCGGGCTCCGTCGACGGCCCCGGCGATGATCCTCGCCATCGCACTGCTGCTCGGCGTGGCGGTCGTCGCCGGGTGCGCCCCCGCCGTCCTGAACCGGATGCTGCGGCGCCGGGTGGACCCGCAGCTCGTGCTCATGACGTGGGGCGCCCTGATCGCCACCACCTTCGCCACCGTGACGGCAGCGCTGACGATCGCCGTGCTGCCGGCCCACGGGCCCGCACCGCTGCTCGTCGAGCTGCTCCACCACTGCTGGACCGCCCTGCAGCACGGCTCCACCCCGCAGCTCCACCTGGCCGCAGGCCTGCTGCTGCTCACTGCGATCGCGGGCCTGTCGTCCCGGGTGAGCATCGGACTGCTGCGGCATGCCCGGCACCAGCGCCGAGCGCACCGCCGCCAGCTCGAGCTCTTGCACATCGCGGCACGCCGGGAGTCCGGTGCTTTCCCCATCATGTGGCTGCCGCACCCCAAACCGATGGCCTACAGCGTGGCCGGCACGCCGGGGTTCGTGGTCGCCACCGACGGGGTCCGGGACCAGCTCGGCGCCGATGCCGCCGCGGTGCTCGAGCACGAACGCGCCCACCTGCGCGGACGCCACCACCTCCTGGTCGGGCTGGCCGAAGCGCTGTCCCGGTCGGCCCCGTGGCTCCCGCTGATGCGCCGCTCCCCGGAGCTGGTGCGGACCGCCGTCGAGCTGGCCGCCGACCGCTCCGCCGCGCACTTGCACGGCCCCGGCGCAGTGCGCTCGGCACTGCTGCGCATGTCCGACGTCCACGGCGGCGGCCCCGTGCCCGCCGATGCGCTGGGCATGGCCCACAGCGCCGTCGACCTCCGGCTCCACCACTTGAACGGGCTGACGGCGGCACCGGGCAAGACCAAGCGGGCTCTGGCCTCCGGCGTGGTGGGACTGACCGCAGCCACGCTGCCGACGGTCGCCGGAATCGCCCTCGTACCCGTACTGGCGATGGCTTCCTGCCCGTTCGTCCTCGGGGTCTGATCCCGCCGCCTGATCCACTAGCCGATCTAGTACTACCCAACATCCGATCAGCTCACCCGAACGAGCTACTAAGCCAGGTAGTATTGGCGACTCTGCGTGCGGCACATGACGGGTTTCACCCAAAGGCATTGCCGCACAATGACAATTCAGTACACGAAGGAAGACAAGCTCCGGACCGCTGCGGTCCGGCGCGCCGGGCTCGCGTACGATCGTGACCGTGCG
Organism: Saccharopolyspora sp. NPDC002686; assembly: GCF_040295745.1. Classification (NCBI taxonomy): domain Bacteria; kingdom Bacillati; phylum Actinomycetota; class Actinomycetes; order Pseudonocardiales; family Pseudonocardiaceae; genus Saccharopolyspora; species Saccharopolyspora sp. NPDC002686. The sequence continues at coordinate 2,989 of NZ_JBEOVY010000169.1, read as the reverse complement.
CGATCGACTGCCCACCATCCGCATTCTGCGGCTCTCGCTCCTCTGCGTCGTCCTGACGACGCTGGGCGTCGTCTGCGCAGCGCACACCCTGGTCGGAGCGCCCACCGCCTGCGCATCCAGCACCTACTCGCAATCGTGCGGGACCGGCGACGACGAACATCCGGAGTACCCGGACCACGGACCGAGCGACACCCACTGCGTCGCCTCGACGCGGGACGTCACGTCCACTGTGGATACCGGATCGCTCGCGCCGGACGCCGCAGCGGACGGAATCCCGCCCGCGTTCCACCGCACCAGCTCCGCAGTCGTCCGGCCGAGCCCAGCGTTTTCCACGCCAGGACGCGAGATCCTGAGCTTGACGTGCGTCTGGCGAACCTGATCAGTCCTCGCACCCGCTCCTGATCGCAATCGCCGCACTGCTCCCCGGCGGTCGACCTCCGACCGCCCGGGCCAGCGCGCCCGATTCCACCCACCTGCGCGAACCACGAGGAACGTGATGCAAGGACTCCTCCCCCGCACCGGATTCGGCCACCAGCTCGGTGCCCCAGCGGGACCAGCAGCTTCAACTCCGCACAACCACGCCATCGACACCACCGTCGGCAGCACTCCGGTGCTGTGGATCGACCAGCCGTTCAACGGTCCCGGCACCGGGTTCTGGGCCAAGCTCGAAGGGCACAACCCGGGCGGCATGAAGGACCGGCCCGCGCTGCACATGATCGAACGCGCGCGGCAGCGTGGCGAGCTCGAGCCCGGCGGCACGATCGTCGAGTCGACCAGCGGCACGCTGGGCCTTGGACTCGCGCTCGCCGGGATCAACTACGGGCACCCGGTGACGCTTGTGACCGACCCCGGTCTGGAACCGATGATGCACCGGATGCTCCGGGCGTTCGGGGCGCGCGTGGACGTGGTCACCAGCCCCCACCCGAGCGGTGGTTGGCAGCAGGCACGTCGCGACCGGGTCGCCGAGCACATGGCGGCCACCCCGGGATCCTTCTGCCCGGACCAGTACAACAACCCCGACAACGTCGCCGGGTACACGCCGCTGGCGCTGGAACTCGTCGCGCAGCTGCGCAGCATCGACGTCCTCGTGTGCTCGGTGGGCACCGGCGGCCACTCGGCCGGCGTGGCCCGGGTGCTGCGCACCTTCTTCCCCGAGCTGCGGCTCATCGGGGTCGACGCGATCGGATCCACGATCTTCGGCCAGCCCGCGCGGCAGCGGATCATGCGCGGGCTCGGGTCGAGCATCTACCCGCGCAACATCGAGTACTCGGCGTTCGACGAGGTGCACTGGGTCGGGCCCGCCGAGGCGGTCTGGTCGGCGCGGCAGCTGGCCACCACGACCTACGCCAGCGGCGGCTGGAGCGTCGGCGCGGTCGGCCTGGTCGCCGGCTGGGCCGCCCGCGTCGAGGGGCCGAACACCCGCGTCGCCGCGATCTTCCCCGACGGCCCCCAGCGCTACTTCGACACCGTGTACAACGACGAGTACTGCCACCAGCACGACCTGCTGGGATCGGCCCCGCCGGAGAACCCGGACGTGCTGGCCCACCCGCGGGAACGCGAGGTCGACCGCTGGACGCGGTGCGACGACGTGGTCGATCCGGCCGCTCCGGGCTCGGTGGCGGCAGTGGGAGGCGACCCGCGTTGATCCAGACGTTCAAGCAGTTCCGGTCGTTCAACCGGACCGTGCAGCTGCTGGTGATCAACCAGTTCACCATCAACCTGGGCTTCTACATGCTCATCCCCTACTTGGCCGCGCACCTGTCGGACGGCCTGGGGCTGGCGACGTGGATCGTGGGCCTCGTCCTGGGGGTCCGGAACTTCGCGCAGCAGGGCATGTTCCTCATCGGCGGGACGCTCGCGGACCGGCTCGGGTACAAGCCGCTCATCATCGCGGGCTGCCTGTTGCGGACCGGGGGCTTCGCGCTGCTCGGAGTGGTGGATTCCGTACCGGCGCTCCTGCTCGCCTCGGCCGCGACGGGATTCGCCGGTGCGCTGTTCAACCCTGCCGTTCGCGCCTACCTGTCGCAGGAATCCGGAGAGCGGCGGGTGGAAGCGTTCGCGCTGTTCAACATCTTCTACCAGTCGGGAATCCTGCTCGGCCCGCTGGTCGGCATGGCGCTGACCGGCATCGCGTTCCAGGCGACGTGCTTCACCGCCGCGGCGGTCTTCGCCGCGCTGACCGTGCTGCAGGTCCGGGCCCTGCCGCAGCGCAAGGCGGCACGCGAGGCGACCGCTGAGCGCTCGGTCCTCGCGGACTGGCGGACGGTGCTGGCCAACCGGTCCTTCGTGCTGTTCTCCATCGCGATGATCGGCACCTACGTGCTGTCGTTCCAGGTCTACCTGGCGCTGCCCCTGGAGGCCCGACGGCTCGCCGGCGACGGTCTGGCCGGAACCGCGACGGTCGCGTCGCTCTTCGCGGTGTCGGGACTGCTGGCCATCGCCGGGCAGATGCGCATCACCGCCTGGTGCAAGCAGCGCTGGGAACCCGGGGTGTGCCTCGTCGTCGGACTGCTGGTGATGGGCACGGCGTTCATCCCACCGCTGCTCACCGCCGCACTACCGGCCGCGACCGGCAGCATTTCGGTGACGGAGGTCGTGCTGCGGGCCGTTCCGCTGGTCCTGTCCGCCGCGCTGATCGGACTGGCGCAGGTGATCGTCTTCCCGTTCGAGATGGACACCATCGTGAACCTGTCCGAGAACAAGATCGTCGCGACGCACTACGGCCTGTACAACACCGTTTGCGGGGTCGGGATCATGATCGGCAACCTCGCGACCGGGAGCGTGCTCGACCTCGCCCGGTCGGCGGGAATGCCCGCGCTGCCCTGGGTGGCCATGTTCGGCATCGGCCTGCTGTGCGCAGCCGGACTCGCTTCGCTGCAACGTGCTCGGCGGTTTTCACCTTCCGCGCCACGGCATCCGGCGGTTCGCCCCAGGTCAGGTGCACGTCCGCGCGTCGGGCGGCGACCGGTAGCGCGGCGTCGGAGGAGCC
>NZ_JBEOVY010000168.1:0-16136 GCF_040295745.1 Saccharopolyspora sp. NPDC002686 | reverse complement strand
GTCGGCCGCCATGTGCCGAGCCATCTGGAGCAGCCTCTCCCGCCGCTCCGCGCGCAGCCGCGACTGCTCGACGACGAGCGCCTCGGACGCCGGGTCGAACAGGTACGCCAGCAGGTGCACGGTGATCGTCCGGCCGTTGCCGTCCGGGCACGCGCAGGACAGCTCAGCGCCCGGGACGACCCGGATCCGGCCCGGCTGCCCGAGCTCGCGCACCGCTCGCTCGGCCTCTGCCCAGCCCGCGGTGGTGTCGTGGTCGGTGATCGCGATGGCATCCAGCCCCGCCGCGACGGCCGTGGCCACCAGCTCGGCCGGTGTGTCGGTGCCGTCGGACTCGGTGGAATGCGTGTGCAGGTCGATTAGCACACCGAACAGTGTGACCTATGCCCTGCGAACGGCCGCGACCGCAGTCCGGGCAGCGATCGGCCCGGCGAGCTGGACGCCCGCCGGGCCGATCACCGCTCAGAGCTTGGCGGCCTTGCGCTTTCCGACTGCTGCTCGGCGAGCCTTGAGCATCGAGAAGCGGTCCTGCTGCTGACCCTTCTTGTCGCCGAAGACCAGACCGGAGATCGCGTCTTCGACCTCGGTCGGGTTCGGGACGTACTCGATGCGGTTGAGCGCCTGGATCTGACCGGCCGACTCGACCACGAGGGTGCCGTACCCGAAGATCCGGCCCATCAAGGTTCGGGCGAAGGTCAGGTCGGTCACCTTCGTGATCGGCATCATCGCCACGTTGGTGGTGAAGATGCCGGAGGTCAGCAGGAACCTCTTGTCGGTGACGACGATGCGTTCCACGTACCAGTCGAGCACCTGGTACGTGAAGCGCACCAGGACGATCAACCCGGCGTACCAGAGGATGTTCTGGAACAACCAGGCGTTGCCCGCTGGTAGCAGGTACGACACCATCACCAGGCCGACGAGCAGGCCGACCGCTTCGAAGAGGTCCCACAGCAAGCACGCCCAGTGGCGCCGCACGCGGATCACCCTGCGTTCGGTGTCCAGCAGGTACTCGTCGGGATCCCTCGGAGCGAACAAGGCACCCGCCTCCCGCGGCTCGCGCTTACTGGAAGAGGTTCTGCATGAAGGTGATGACGGCCTCTGCTGCGCCCTTCAGGCTGTCCAGGATGCCGTTGACCACGCCGCTCGCTTGAGCTGGCGCGGCGAACAGGAAATACAGGAGGAAAGCAACTCCGGCCCACGTGAGGATTTTCTTCATGTTCACTGTCACGCACCCCGTCCGAAAATGCCCTTGAGTAGCGCAGGCGTTTGCTGATCCGTTGTACCGCACTTCGCCGCTTTACGGCAGCTTTGTACCGCACTTGGGTCAGTCGTTTCCGAGCAGGCTCGGATCAACTACCCTCCGTGGCGATGATCGTATCGGAGGACCCCGCGATCCGCTGCGTCGGAGCCGTGATCCACGACGCACGTGGCCGGTTGCTGCTGGTCAAACGCGCACATGAGCCGGATGCCGGGAAGTGGTCGCTGCCCGGCGGCAAGGTGGAGCAGGGGGAATCCGACCATTCGGCGGTACAGCGCGAAGTCCTCGAGGAAACGGGACTCTCCGTCACCGTCGGCGAGCTCGTCGGCCGCATAACCCGCCCCGGCCCGCACGGGACCTACGACATCCTCGACTACTCCTGCCGGACCAATGATTGGGCCCTTTGCCCTGGTGATGACGCCGCAGATGCCATGTGGGCGGACAGTGCGACTTTCGCCACATTCGACGCCGAAGGCGCTCTGACGAAGGGTTTGGCGGACTGCCTGCGGTCCTGGGATTGTTTACCCCGCAACGAGTGATCACCCGAATTCGACCGGGTGATCATCGCGATCCTCGGTGACCGAGTTGTCCGAACCGGGCCGCGGAGCTCGCGGGCATTCGCCCACATCGCCCAATTCACCCGTTTCCGTCCGCCGTTCGATGCGGCTTGTGACGTTCTGCCAGAGCGGTTGCCGGGACAACGCTCCGACGGAGTATCGTTGCCGGTTGGCTGACGCGAGGACCACCGCATCGGTGGATGACCTTCAGGAGGTGAGGGATCGTGGGCACTAGTGCCGACAGCGCTCTTCCGTGCAGTACCAACCGCATCCCCGCCGGGAAGACCGTCCGCTAGCACCGCCGGTCATTTCGCCCCTCCGGACCCGGCCGGGATGCGCGACCCCGTTCCGCGCCCCGAAGCTCGTCGTTCCCCGGTCCATCCACCTCGGCGGAACGCGCCCCGGACACCCTGGAGGCCGCCGTGCCCAACCTTCCCTCGCTCGGCCTGCGCAACCGAAACGGCCGCCCGCCCCGCACCGCGCCCAGGCCGGCTCCCGCACCGACGTCCGACTACGTCGTGGACTGCGGGATCTACGTCGACGGCGAGCGGGTCGAAGGCACCTGGAACCACTTCGAAGCCGTCGAAGAGGTGCGCCGCCGCGGCACCGGATTCGTCTGGATCGGCCTGCACGAACCCACCGAAGAGCAGATCAACGGTCTCGCCGACACCTTCGGGCTGCACGAGCTGGCCGTCGAGGACGCCGTGCACGCCCACCAGCGGCCGAAGCTGGAGCGCTACGACAACACGTTGTTCATGGTGCTCAAGACGGTCCGCTACCTGTCCTCGGACCGGCGGTCGGCGACCAGCGAGATCGTCGACACCGGCGAGCTGATGGTGTTCCTCGGCCGGGACTTCGTCATCACCGTCCGGCACGGCAAGCACGCCGGGCTCGGCGAGGTGCGCAGCCAGCTGGAGGCCGATCCGGAGCAGCTGGCGCTGGGACCGTCGGCGGTGCTGCACGGCGTCGCCGACCACGTGGTGGACACCTACCTCGAGGTCACCGAGGCGATCCAGGACGACATCGACGAGATCGAGGCCGAGGTCTTCGAACCGCGCACCAAGGTCGACGCCGAGCAGATCTACCTGATGAAGCGCGAAGTCCTGGAGCTGCGCCGGGCGGTGCTGCCGCTGACGAAGCCGTTGCAGCGGCTGGCCGACGGCTACACGCCGATGGTCGCCGACGACGTGCGCTCCTACTTCCGCAACGTCGAGGACCACCTGGCGAAGGTCTCGGAAATGGTGGGGTCCTTCGACGAACTGCTGACCACCCTGGTGGACGCGACGCTGGCCAAGATCACGCTCCAGCAGAACACCGACATGCGCAAGATCTCCGCGTGGGTCGCGATCATCTCGACGCCGACCATGGTCGCCGGGATCTACGGCATGAACTTCGACAGCATGCCCGAACTGCACTGGACCTACTCGTATCCCGGGGTCCTCCTGCTGATGCTGACCGCGTGCCTGGTGCTGTTCAAGATCTTCCGCCGGAACAAGTGGCTGTGATGGCACTCGGTAACGAAGTCCGGATCTCGGACGATACGCTTAGTAGGGTCACTTCGCGCCTGGTCTTCTTCCGGGTGCACCACCTGCCGTTCACCGCCGCCCGTTTCGTTCGGGCGGTATCCGCGCGTGAGGAGGTTGTCATGCACCGGCTGCTGCAGAACCAGGGGCGAGCCAAGCATCAACCCGTCTCCGCGCCCCTGCCGCGGCGAAGTCCGGTGACGCGCCGGCAGATCGCGGAACAGCTGTTCCGGCACACCTCGTGGGTGCAGCGAAAACCCGGCGCGATGTGGGACGCGGTTCCCGCCGCGCCGCGCGCCGCCGTGCGCTGACGCCTGCCGGGATTCTCCGCGGGCCCACATCGTGAGGGCGAATCTCTTGCAGATCTTCGTTGTTCACGTGGAGGCACCGCCATGACTCGCTTGATGACCAACAAGCTGACCATCCTCGTCGCACTGATCATGGGATGGATCTTCACCATTTTCCTGCTCATCTCGAACCAGGCCTGAAATCTCGTCCACTGTGGCCTGAATTCGCGCCCACGGGCGGTAGCCGCATTCAGCGATGCGCTCGCGCATCGCCGGCGCGGCGCGGCTATAACTCCCACCGGACAGGGCTTTCCCACGGTGGAGGTGGTCGCGAATGCCTGGTTTGCGCTCAACCGCTGCGGCTCTGGCGCTGCTCGGCGCCGGGCCGCTGCTCCTGGCGGCGAGCACGCCACCGGTGGAGCAGCAGCTCCTCGACCTGACCAACACCGCCCGCGCGGGCGCCGGTTGTCCGCCGCTCCGGCTGAACGCGGACCTGAGCGAGGCGGCGACCGAGCACAGCACCGACATGGCGCACCAGGGCTTCTTCGACCACACCGGTAGCGAGGGCAGCGACCCCGCGGCCCGGACTCAGGCCGCGGGGTACCCGGGCGACTACATCGGCGAGAACATCGCCGCCGGCTACGACTCGGCCGAAACCGTCTTCCAGAAGTGGATGGAGACCGCCGTCCACCGCAGCAACATCCTCAACTGCAAGTTCACCGACCTCGGCGTCGGCCACGCCGACGTCCCCGGCAGCCAGTACCGCACCTACTGGACCCAGGACCTCGGCCGCCCACCGATCAGGTGAGCGTGCGGCCGGTGGTGGGGTCGAACAGGTGGATCTTGTCCGGGTCGAACCAGACGTCGAGGGGCTGGTTCTCCCGGGCGGCGGACTGCACCGAGAGGCGGGTGACGACCTGCCCCTCGTCGGTCGGGACGTCCGCGCTGCCGCTGTCGGCCGCTAGTTCGTCGAGTTCCGCCGTGCTGGCCCGGCCGCCGTGGACGGTGAAGTAGACGTACTTGTCCGAGCCCATCTCCTCGACCACGTCGACTTCGCCCCGGAACGTGGCTCCGGCGGCCCGGGTCGCGTCGTCGAGGAGAGCCGCGTCCTCGAAGTGCTCCGGGCGGATGCCCAGGACGAGGTTGCGCGGGCCACCGGCGGATTCCAGCGCCCGGCGGATGCGGTCGTTGAGCGGGACATCGCCGAGGGGGCCGCGCAGGACGCCATCGTCGGCCTCGACCGGCGCGAAGTTCATCGCCGGAGAGCCGATGAAACCCGCCACGAACAGGTTCGCCGGGTGTTCGTAGAGGTGCTGGGGCGCGCCCACCTGCTGCACGACGCCGCCGCGCAGGACGACGACCCGGTCGCCCAAGGTCATCGCCTCGGTCTGGTCGTGGGTGACGTAGACCGTCGTGGTGCCCAAGCGCTTCTGGAGCTTCGACACCGAGGTGCGCATCTGCACCCGGAGCTTCGCGTCCAAATTGGACAGCGGCTCGTCCATCAGGAACGCCTTGGGGCTGCGGACGATCGCCCGCCCCATCGCGACGCGCTGGCGCTGACCGCCGGAGAGGTTGGCCGGTTTGCGCTCCAGGTGCTGGGTCAGGTCGAGGATCTTGGCCGCCTCCTCGACCTTCGACCGCACCGTCGTGGCGTCGACCTTGGCCAGGCGCAGCGGGAAGGCCATGTTCTCGAACACCGTCATGTGCGGGTACAGCGCGTAGGACTGGAACACCATCGCGATGTCGCGGTCCTTCGGCGCGCGCTCGTTCATCCGCTCACCGCCGATGCGCAGCTCGCCGGAGCTGATGTCCTCCAGCCCGGCGATCATGTTCAGCGTGGTGGACTTCCCGCATCCGGACGGGCCGACCAGGATCACGAACTCGCCGTCGGCGATCTCCAGGTTCACCTCGTCGACCGCCAACGCCCCGTCCGGATAGCGCTTGGACACCGCGTCCAGCACGATCTCGGCCACTTCGCCTCACCCCTTCACTGCGCCGGAGGTCAGTCCGGACACGATGCGCCGCTGGAAGAACAGCACGAACACGATGATCGGAACGGTGATCACCACCGCAGCGGCGGAGATCGACCCCGTCGGGTCCTCGAACTGCGAGCTGCCGGTGAAGAACTGCAGCGCCACCGGCACCGTCCGGGAGTTCTCCGTGGAGGTCAGCGAGATCGCGAACAGGAAGTCGTTCCAGCAGAAGATGAACACCAGGATCGCGGTGGTGAACACGCCCGGCGCGGCCAGCGGCGCGATCACCTTCGCGAAGGCCTGCCCCGGCGTCGCGCCGTCCATCTTCGCCGCCTTCTCCAGCTCCCACGGGATCTCCCGGAAGAACGCCGACAGCGTGTAGATCGACAGCGGCAGCGAGAAGGTGATGTAGGGCAGGATCAGCCCCGGCCAGGTGTCGAACAGCCCCAGCACCCGCTCGATCTCGAACAGCGGGGACACCAGCGACACCTGCGGGAACATCGCGATCAGCAGCGACACCCCGACCAGCAGCCGCTTGCCGGGGAAGTCCAGCCGGGCGATCGCGTAGGCGGCCATGGTGCCGAGCACCACCGCGATCAGGGTGGCGATCAGCGCGATGCCGATGGAGTTCAGCAGCGCGCGGGTGAACTCCGTGGTGCTGAAGATCGCCGCGTAGTTCTCCAGCGTCCACTCGCGCGGGATCAGGTTGCCGTCGGACAGCGTGTCCGGCGTCTTGAACGACAGCGACAGGATCCACAGCACCGGCAGCAGCGCGTAGACCACGACGACGACGTTGAGCACCGTCCACTTGGCCTTCCGCGCGGGGGTCTCCGCCCCTCCCACGCCCGCCATCAGCGCCTCCCCTCGTCGTCGCTACCGGGCGCGGCCGTGCCGAAGAGCTTGACGAAGATCCACGCGATGAGCGCGACCGCCACGAAGATCAGCACCGACATGGTGGAGCCGATGCCCAGGTTCAGTCCCTTGATCAGGTTGTTGTAGGCCAGCACCGACACCGACGAGGTGTCCTGCGCGCCGGAGGTGAGCACCACGATGTTGTCGAAGACGCGGAAGGCGTCGAGGGTGCGGAACAGCAGCGCGACCAGGATGGCCGGTTTCATCACCGGCAGCATCACCTTCACGAACCGCTGCCACGGCCCGGCGCCGTCCATCGCCGCCGCCTTGAGCAGGTCGTCGGGCACCAGCGCCAGCCCGGCCATCAGCAGCAGCGCCATGAACGGGGCGGTCTTCCAGACCTCGGCGAGGATCACGATGGCCAGCGCGCTGGCGTGCTCGGTCAGCGGTGCGCCGTCCGGGGTGATCGCGTTGGCCAGGTACCCGGTGTCCGGGGTCCAGGCGTAGCGCCAGCTGAACGCCGCGACCACGGTGACGATCCCGTACGGGATGAGGGTGACCGTGCGGACCAGACCGCGGCCGACCAGCGCCCGGTGCATGACCAGCGCCAGGCCCATGCCGAGCGCGAACTCGATGACCACCGACACCACCGTGACCAGCACGGTCACCCAGAACGCCGTCCACCAGTAGCTGTTGCTCAGCACGGTGACGTAGTTGTCCAGCCCGACGAACTCGCGCTGGTCCGGGTACTTCAGGTCGAAGCGCTGGAAGGACAGCCACAGCGCGTAGAGGATCGGGTAGCCGGTGACGGCGAGCATCACCAGCGCGGCCGGCGCGCACAGCATCCAGCCGAGCCTGCGTTCGGCCTTCTTGCCCTCGCTGATCGCCTTGGCCACGGGGAGGGAGTCCTGCTGTTGCACCATCAGGGCATCACTCCCTTGGACTCCAAGGCGTTCTGCACCTCGGTGCGCATCCGGTCCGCGGTGGGTTGCGGGTCGATCTGCGCGATCGGGGACAGCAGCTTGGACAGCACCGTGGACACGTTCTGGGAGGCCGGGGTCACCGGGCGCACGCCGGGATCCTTGAGGGCTTCCAGGATCGTGTCGCGCATCGGGTACTCCGCGGCGATCTCGGGTTCGGCGTAGACGGACTCGATGGTCGGCGGCACGCCGTCGTTGAGCGCGGAGGCCTTCTGGTTCTCCGGGTTGCGCAGGCACTTGGCCGCTTCGAAGGACAGCTCCGGCTTGGTCGAGAAGCTGCTGATCGCGTAGTTGCCGCCGCCGATGGTGGACTTGCTCGGCACGCCCGGCTGCAGCCCCGGCATCCGCGCCCAGCCGACCTTCGCGGCCAGCTCCGGCTTCTTCTCCTGCATCGAGGCGTAGACGAACGGCCAGTTCAGCTGGAACGCGGCCTGCCCGGTCTCGAACTCCTGCCGGGCGTCGTCCTCCTTGGCGTTGTTCATCGACGCGCTGGTCACGCCCGCCGTGCCGAGGTCGCGCAGCGCCTGCAGCGCCCGCACCGCGCCCTCGTCGACCACGGCGGTCTTGCCGTCGTCGGAGATGATGCGCCCGCCCGCCGACTCGACCAGCGTGTTGAAGTGCACGTACAGGCCCTCGTACTGCGCGCCGGTGAGCGAGACCCAGTGCGGTTTGCCCTCCTGCTTCAGGCGCTGGGCGGTGGAGATCATCTCGTCCCAGGTCTTCGGCGGTTCGGGCACGAGGTCCTTGCGGTACCAGAGGAGCTGCACGTTGGTGTTCTTCGGCGCGGCGAAGAGCTTGCCGTCCCAGGTGGCGGTTTCCAGCGGTCCCTGCAGGGTGCCGCGCTCGACGTCGGCCTTGTCCTGCCCGGTCCACTCCCGGATCCACTTCGCCTCGGCGAACTCACCGGTCCAGGTGACGTCGAGGTTCAGGACGTCCATGCCCTCGTCCCCGGCGGCGAGGCGGCGCACCATCTGCTCGCGCTGGCCGTCGGCGTCGCGGGGCAGCTTGTGGTAGACGATGCTGTACCGCCCGCCCGACGCGGCGTTGCAGCGGTCGACGTTCTGCTGCAGGTTCTCCTCGGGCGCGCTGTAGAGGTTCACGGTGTTCGCGCTGGATGCCGGCGCGCAGGCGGTCAGCGCGGACGCGCAGGCCAGCGATGCTCCGAGCACCGCCGCGCGACGAGTGCGGCGAACTCTCACGATCGGTCCTCCCAGTTTCCGGCCGCAGCCGCGACCGAGCCCGGGTCCGGAGCTCCGTCGCCTGCCACCACCGGCGGTGACGCCGGTGAGGGGAAAGCTAGGGCGCTTGATCAGCTACGGCAAGACCGCCGCACCGCTTGTTGCCAACACGTGAATAACGGCGAAACAGGCAATGCGAATGCTCCCCCGAAAGCACGAAGCCCAGGCTCCGAACGGGGCCTGGGCTTCGGCGCGAACGCGTCGCTGAGGCTTTTTCATCCTGTCCGGTCTGCGACTGCGAGGCACGACCGGCACCGCCGCGCAGGACGAGGATGGAAAACCCTCACTGCGAGGGTGGTGGTTTCATCGCCAGCTTCGCGAGCAGGTCTCGGCCCTGCTCCGCGTGGCGAGGCTGGGCCAGGACGTCGTAGCGGCCCGCGACCAGCTGGCTCGCCGAGGAGAAGTCGCGGCGACCGCGCGTGGAGGCGTAGCCGACCGCGGCGAAGACCAGACCGAACAGCACACCCGCGCCGAGGCCGGCCAGCACCGGGCCGATCCAGCTGCCCTGCGGGGTGAACATGCCCATGATCAGACCCACGAACAGGCCGAACCACGCGCCGGAAGCGGCACCGCCGCCCAGCACCCGGCCCCAGGTCAGCCGTCCGGTGACCCGCTCGACGAGCATCAGGTCGACGCCGACGATGGTCACCTCCTGCACGGGGAAATCGCTGTCCGCGAGGTGGTCGACGGCGCGCTGCGCCTCTTCGTAAGTGCTGTAGGAGCCGATCGGCCAACCGGTCGGCGGCGTGGGCAGGTTCGGTGTGCCCGGCGTCTGCCGGCTGGCGCCGGTGAATGGGTTGGACACCGCTGACACCTCCGTGAAAAGTGCTGCCAAGGCCGGAACCAGCGGCGGCGGACGAGCCCGATTCCACCGCAATGTCCCTTCCCCCATCAGGCTACCCTGCGAGGGTTTCCCGGAGATCATGTCGGTCCACGACTCAGCACGCATCCCCAGCCCCGCGACATTCGACTTAGGGTTGCCTAATTTATCGGCTTGCGGTCGAATGGATCCGTGACCGCTGCGACCCCCATCCGCGCCGTCGCCGACCACTTCGAGCTGGCCGTCTCGACGTTGCACTACTGGGAACGGCGCGGGCTGATCACGCCGCACCGGCGCGGCGGGCAGCGCTGGTACGACACCGATCAGCTCTACCGCATCGCCCTGATCAAGGAATGGCGCACCAGCGGGCTCTTCAGCCTGGAGCAGATCGCCCTCATGCTGTCCGGCGTGCCGGACTGGCGCGAAGAGGTCGTCGCCCGGATCGGCGAGATCGAACAGCAGCAGGCCGAACTGGCCGGTGCGCGGTCCTACCTGGTCCGCCTGCTCGGCTGCCGATCCCCCGAAGATCCCGAGCGGTGCCCGGGTTTCCGCGCCGAGACCGAGATCCCCGCAGTGCGCTGACCCGGCATCGCCACCGCCGCGACTGCGCCGGCGACCGCGACGCAGACCGCCGATGCGGCGAACGCAGCGGTGTAGCCGTGCGCCAACGCGTTGACGTCGTCCCCGGGGTGCGCGGCCTGCCACGACGCCGTCACCGCGGCGGAGAGCGCGCTCAACGCGGCGAGTCCGATCGCACCGCTGGTCTGGCGGACCGTGTTCAGCAATCCCGCAGCCAATCCGCTCTGGTGCGCCGGAACTCCGCTGGTCGCGCCGACCGTGATCGGGGTGAACGCGGCAGCCGTGCCGAACCCGAAGACCATGCCCGGCAACATCACCGAGGCCACGTACGAGGAGTTCGCGCCGGCGAGCAGCGCCACCCCGGCGAGGCCCGCTGCGCCGATCAGGCAGCACAGCACCGCCGCGCGGCGCACGCCCAGCCGCACCGACAGCGATCCGGCGATCTGCGCACCGACGAACATCGCCACTCCGATCGGCAGGTAGCCGAGCCCGGCGCGCAGCGGCGAGTAGCCGAGCACGTCCTGCAGGTACAGCGACAGCTGGACCGAGGTGGCGAGAAAACCCAGTCCCAGCAACAACATCACGACGTTGCCGCTGCTGACCGATCGCAGCCGGAAGATGCCCAGCGGAACCAGCGGCTCCCGCGACCACCTGGCCTGGTGCACCAGGAAGACGCCCAGCACCGCGATCCCGGCCAGCAGCGGTGACCACACCGACGCGTCCGTCCAAGTGGTCTCGGACGAGTGCATCACCGCGTAGACGATGCCGCCCAGACCTGTCGTGACCAGCACAGCGCCGAGCACGTCCAACCGCGGTCGCACCGCACCGCCCGTTCGCGGCGGCAGCGCGGTCCAGGCGACCGCGATCGCCAGCACCCCGACCGGCACGCTGACGAAGAACACCCACCGCCAGCCCGCCCACTGCGTCAGCACGCCGCCGATCACCGGCCCGGACGCCGCTCCGACCGCGCCCACCGCGCTCCAGGTACCCAGCATTCGCGCGCGCTGCGCGGGCTCGGTGAACGTCGTGATCAGCAGCGACAGCGTCACCGGCATCAGCAGCGCCCCACCGGCGCCTTGCACGGCCCGCGCGGCGAGCAGCAGCTCGGCCGAGGTCACCAAGCCGCCCGCCGTCCGGGCCAAGGTGAACAGCCCCATGCCGCACAGGTACATCCAGCGCTGGCCGAACACGTCCGAGAGCCGTCCCCCGAGCAGCAGGAATCCCGCGAAGGTGAGGGTGTAGGCGTTGACCACCCACGGCAGCGTCGCGTCGGTGAACCCCAGTTCGGCGCGGATCGCGGGCAGCGCGACGGACACGATGGTGGCGTCGAGGATCACGACGAACGATCCCGCGCACGCGAGCCCGAGCACGACGGCGGGTTTGCGTTGCGCGGGCGAGGAGCTCTGCTCGATCGTCGCGGTGCTGCCGCGATCCGACCGAGCGCGGGACGGGCATCGCCTGCCGAACACCATTCCGGCCTCCGCTCCGGACGTCCACCGCCTCCGAGCGGGCAGCGGGATCGGCCGTAGCTTGTCGGCTCAACCCGAGTTGAGCGCAAGCCTGCGGTTTCCGGACCGACTCCCCGGGCTAGGGTTTCCGGTGGGGGTGGGTGTCGTGGAGCGGGTCTGCATCGAGCGGTCGGTCTGGTTCGGCGAGGCCGAGCTGATCCCCGATCCGCACCGGTCCCGCGGGTGGACCGTGGCCGTCGACGGCGTCACCCAGTCCTTCGTCGACCTCGCCGATCCGACCTACCTGAAGCTGCCCTACATCGCCTGGATCGCGCAGGCGATCGACCGGCACTGGCCCGCCGGCGCTGCGGTGTCTGCGACCTACCTCGGCGGTGCCGGGTGCACGCTGCCCCGCTACGTCGCCGCGACGCGGCCCGGATCCGAGCAGACCGCGTTCGAGCTCGACGAACCGCTGGTCGAGCTCGTGCGCGAGCACCTCGCGCTGGACGAGGTGCCGGGGCTGGACGTGCGCGTGCAGGACGGGCGAGCGGGTATCCAGGACGCGCCGGACGGCAGCAGCGATCTCGTGGTGCTCGACGTGTTCCGCGCGGGGAGCGTGGCCACCGAGCTGGCCACCGTCGAGTTCCTGACCGAGATCTCGCGGGTGCTGCGTCCCGGCGGGCTGTTCGCGGCGAACATCTGGGACGGCGGTGCACTGGAGTTCGCGCTGCGCGCCTTCGCCTCGGTCCGCGAGGTGTTCCCGCACGTCCTGGTCCTCGCCGAGCCCGGCGTCCTGCTGCGCCACCGCGCCGGCAACGTCGTGGTCGTCGCCTCCACCCGGGAGCTGCCGAAGGCGGAGCTCGACGCGTGGGGCGCCGCAGCGGCGAACCGGATGTCGTGCCTGACCCCGCCGCAGCTGGCCGGCGTCGCCGGAACGGGTGCCCCGATCACCGAGGCCGATCCGCACGAGGATCCGGTCCCGCCGGTTCGGGGATCCCGCTAGCTCGTCCGTCCGCGCGGGCGCGGGGTGAGGACGTCGACCACGCCCAGCAGGACCATGTGCGCGTAGGCCGTGAGCGCCGTGGCCAGCAGGATCCAGCCCCCGCCGCTCCAGGCGTTCGGTTCGGACAGCCACAGCACACCGCCGAACACCAGCGCCGTCAGCGCGACGGCTCCGATGCGGGCGCCGGTCCGGTAGGCGATCGTCGCGGGCCAGGTCAGCAGCACCGCGACCAGCGCCAGGCCGAGCGGGCCGAGGCGGAAACCGGTGGTGAACAACCAGAACTCCGCGGCCAGCAGCACCGCCGCGAGGACCAGGGCGGGGATCCAGCGGGCCAGTCCGCGGCCGAAGTGGGCCACGATCCTGCTGCCCGCCCACACCGCGAACACCGCCACCAGCAGCATCGCGAACAGCACGCCGGGGCCGAAGGAGGTGCCCGAGAAGTCCGCCAAGACCCACCAGTCGCCCCGCGGCGGTTCGAAGGCGAACCAGCCGAAGTCCGCCGCCTGCAGCGGGCACTCGGACAGGCAGTAGCTCTGCTGGACCGACACCGCGCTGGCGGTGAACTGCGGGAAGTCGTCCGAACCCGATGCGGTCTGCATGCTCGTCTGGCCGATGCCGGTGAACGCCACGGCAGTGGCCGCCAGCAGACCGAGCAGCGCCGCCCGGCGAGGGGCGGCGATGGCGTAGACGACCAGCATCGCCAGCGGTTTGATCAGCGTCATCGCCCGACGGCCGAGCCACGGCAGCACGCCGCCGCGCGACGGGCGGGCGGCGCGGTAGCCGAGCAGGCCGAAGCGGGTGGCCAGCGACAGCGCCCGCCGCTCCCCCAGGTCCGCGAAGCGCTGGCGGCCGACGGCGTAGTGTTCGACCTCGTTCGACAGCTGCTCCGGGGTGGGCGTCGACGGCTCGCCGCCGCCGCGCTGGTCCGCCCCCGAGGCCACCGTCGCCACGTACGGGACCTCCTCCGCCGCGATCGTCCACTGCAGACGTTCGGTGAGCAGGTTGCGGGTCTCGGTCAGCGGGTGCTCGTCGTCGGGACGGGCGAACATCGCGTCCAGCTCGGCGCGCACGTCGCCCGCGTGCCGGGCCCAGACCTCGGCCAGGAAACCCCGCCACTGCTTGGCCTGGTCCTCGTCGAGGTTGCCGAGCTCGGCCTTCGTCGGGCGGCTGACGATCGCCTGCAGCGCATCGCCCAGCGCCTCGGAACCGCCGTGCCGCTGCACCAACCGCGCCGGGTCGGCGAGCAGCCCGACCAGCGCTGCGGCGGCGTCCATCCGCCCCCACATCCAGTCGTTGGCCCGCCACTTGGCGGACAGGAACGCGCCGAAGTTGCCGATGTCCAGGCCGCGGATCTTGTCCTCGATGCGCAGCGGGGCGTTCTTCCCGCGCCGCAGCGCCGAGAACGGCAGCGGGCTCTGCTCGTCGCTGACCACGCGCAGCAGGTTGATCCGCGAGCCCGGCACCCGGCCGACGTCCAGCGGTGCGGTCAGGACCACCAGCTGCTGGAGCACTTCGGGCCGCTGGTCGCTGCGCTCCAGCAGCGAGTAGCCGATCTGCGCGGGCTCGTCGCACTGCGCGCGCGGCGGGGCCAAGGCGGCCAGCCGGTCGGCGACGCGGTGCAGCAGCTTGCGGGCTTCGGCCACCGCATCCACCCCGGTGGCCTCCGGAACCGCGTCCGCGCCCGAAGACTCCACGATGGACCGGAGCTCGGCGGCGAACTCGGCGAGCACCCGCTGGAAGTCCGCACCTTCCTCCACCGCACCCAGCACCTCGCCGAGCAGCGGCGCGATCGGCGTGGGCAGCGCGTGCTGCAACCGGACCCGGCGCCGGAGCACCCGCTGCACCCACTCGTCGAGCTCCGCGGTCTCGACGATCGGCTCCAGCTTCGCGCCGTTGATCCAGTACCGGTCCGCGTGGCCTTCCAGCACTTCGGCGAACGTGCGCAGCCGGTAGAGCACCGACTTGCAGCGCCCGATCTCCCGGCTCTCCGGCGACCAGCGCTCGATGTCCCACGCCCAGCCGAGGCATTCCTGAACCGCGGTGATCAGGCTGCGCGCGTCGTCGAAGACCCGCGTCGTCGCCTCCCGGCCGAGCCCGTCGGACAGCCGCTGCTCGAGCTGGGTCCGGGCCGTCGCGGACCAGTCCGCGAGCGGATCGCCGACCACCGGCGGCAGCAGCTTCCCGTCCTCGCTGCCCGCGGGCTCGGTGAGCAGCCGGTACACCGCCTGCGCGTCGAGCTCCGAGCGCACCACGGCGTGGTCGGGCGCGACGGCGGTGACCTGGCGCTCCAGCGCGTCGAGCCGTTCTTCGTCCGGCGTGGCGTGCAGCTGCGCGAACAACGCCTTGCGGCGCAACGCCGTTCGCTCCACGACGCGGTTGTGCTCCTCGAGCGCCTCGAGGTCGCCGAGCAGCGATTCCTGCGTCATGCGGGCGCGCAGCGCGGTCAGGCTGACCGGGACCGCGCGCCCCGGCTCGCGGCGCTGTTCCCGCGAAGCGATGGGGTCCGGGTTCAGGTACAGCAGCCACCGCTGCGTCGGGCGGTCCGCGGGCGCTTCGGTGATCGCGCGGATCGCCGCGGACACCGGGATGTTGTCCAGCACACCGCCGTCGATCACGCGGAAAGGCGCGGGACCGGAATCGGCCGTGGTCTCGGAGAACAGCCCGACCATGTTCGGCTCGCCCACCGGCGGCCGGCCCAGCGACGAGTGCACCTGGGCGGGCTCGAAGGCGAACGGGAACGACGAGGTGGCGCGGGCCGCGTGGGCCAGCCGCAGCACCGTGTCGCCGAACTGCTCGCCCGCACCGAAGTCCGACAGCGGATCGCCCGCCCGGCCGCGGTGCCGGAACTCGAACCTCGCGGCGCGCCGCTCCTGCAGCATCGAACCGGAGCGGGAGTCGAGGCGCTGCTCCACGACCGGGTCCAGCAGGGTCGCGGTGAGCAGCAGGTCGGCGCGGTTGCCCGGCGCCTCCGCCTGAGCCGGGACGCTGCCGGTGATGACCTTGACCAGCTCGGCGCGGAAGTAGGCGTCGCCCTCCAGCAGCGACGGCGGGCTGTGCTGCCAGAACCTCGGCACCGGCCGGGACATCGCCTCCACGTCGCCCAGCCGCACCCAGACCTCGCGCATCCGGTCGAACGGCATGCCGTAGACGAGGGTGGTGGCCAGCAGCGTGGCGTTCAGCCCACCGGCCGACGCCCCGGCGAGCACGTCGACGGCGACCGAGTCGTATCCGGACAACTCCGCCAGCGCCGCCCACGGGTGCGCCCCGGCGGGATCCTCGGCGTCGAGCAGCGCGGTGCGCAGCCGGTTGATCTCGGCGACCGCGCCACCGATCCACACCGCCATGCTCGCGCCACCGCGCATCGCCAGCGCCAAGCGCAGTTCCTGCTCGTTCTCCGCTCCAGCCCCGGTGGACACCTCGGAATCCGCCCTCTCCATCGACACCTGCGGATCACCCGAAAACCTACCGCGCGAACGCCGTCCGGTGTCCCCCAACGACGTTTCCGGCCCCCAATGCCCCACAACCTCAACCCACCGGACCAATCCCGAGGGGGGGGGGGTTGAAATGTAACTGCGCCCCCCCGGCCGGTGGGGGCCGGCCCCCCCCCATCGGAAGTGCACA
>NZ_JBEOVY010000167.1:0-16213 GCF_040295745.1 Saccharopolyspora sp. NPDC002686 | reverse complement strand
ACACAGTTTCAATTGAAACTGTGGTTGACGCAACGACCGGTCCGCTGATCGACTACTGATGCGTAACGGCGCGAGGTCCGGGCGATAACGGCGCGCTCACCGCCGGGGGTGCACTCGCCCGCGCGCGTAGGCACCCCCGTAAGGTGCTGCGCGTGCACTCGGCGAAGCGACTTCGGCTGTCTGCCGCAATCCTCGGAATCGTCGGGACGGTGCTTGCGCTCCTGATCCCGTTCCTCCCGGTCAATCACAACATCACCACGCTGAAGTGGCCGACCGCGGAAGGCACCAGATCGGTGTCGGCACCGCTGGTCGCGTACTCACCGCTGTGGTTGAACGCGGAGGTGCCCTGCGCTGCCGTCCGGAGTCTGGACGAGCGCACGGCCGGGCCGGGCATGCTGCTCAGCACCAATCCCCCGTCCTCGGACTTCGGCAAGCTGACCGGTCTGGTCCTGCAGGTCGACAACGGCCAGGCCGCGCTGTTCTCCAAGGGGCAGCAGGTCGGCACGGTCGAGCTGCCGCCAGGTGATTGCGCGATCAAGCTCCGCGCCGACGCCGGGGGCACCACCGCCACCGTCGGCGGCAAGCAGTGGGCGAGCGTCCTCGGCGACCAGCGGCCCCAGCTGACCGGCATCTACTCCACGCTCGACAACAACGTCGACGACGTCCACGGCCTGTCCTTCGAGGCCCGCGTGGACAACCGGTTCAGCACCGAGGCCACCGCGCTCAAGCTGGTCGTGATGGCGCTGACGGTCGCCGCGTTCATCGGCTCCGTGTTCTGCCTGCGGCGACTGGACGTGCGCGCCGGGCGGCGCGCGCCGAAACTCGCCCCGATCGGGTGGTGGAAGCCGACGCTGCGCGACGCATCGGTGTTCATCGCGCTGGGCGTGTGGTGGCTGATCGGGGCGATGACCTCCGACGACGGCTACGTGCTCAGCATGGTGCGCTCCGAGCAGAGCGCCGGGTACGTCAGCAACTACTACCGCTGGTTCGCCAACCCCGAATCGCCGTTCGGGTGGTTCTACGAGGTCTACGCGCTCTGGGTGCAGGTCTCGACCGCGACCCCGTGGGTGCGCCTGCCCGCGCTGCTGATGGGCATCGTGTCCTGGCTGCTGATCAGCCGCGAGGTGCTGCCGCGCCTGGGCCAGCAGGTCCGGCGTTCCAACGCCGCGGGCTGGGCCGCCGCCGCCGTCTTCCTGGCCTTCTGGCTGCCGTACAACAACGGCCTCCGCGCTGAGCCGGTCGTGGTGCTGTTCTCGCTGCTGGCGCTGTGCGCCGTCGAGCGCGCCGTGGCCACCGGGCGGCTGATGCCCGCCGCGCTGGGCTTGGTGGGCGCGGCGCTGTCGGTCGGCGTCAACCCGCACGGGTTGGTCGCGGTGCTGCCCTACATCGCTGCGATCAAGCCGCTGTACCGGTTGGTGCGCAAGCGGGCCCAGGAGTTCGGCTGGCTGCCCGTGCTCGCGCCGATCAGCGCGTCCGGCTTCGTGATCCTGACCTTGGTGTTCTACGACCAGACCTTCCGGTCGGTCCTGGACTCGATGGAGCTCAAGACCACCTTCGGCCCCAACGGCCGGTGGTACGAGGAGCTCAGCCGCTACGCCCTGCTGTTCAGCCAGAGCCCGGACGGCTCGATGACCCGGCGCTTCCCGGTGCTGCTGGTCATCCTGTGCCTGGTGATGTGCGCGGTCGTGCTGCTGCGCCGCAACCGCATCCGGGGTGCGGCGCTGGGCCCGAGCCGGCGCCTGCTGGCGATCACCGCGATGTGCTTCGCGGTGCTGGCCCTCACCCCCACCAAGCACACCCACCACTTCGGCATCTTCGCCGCGTTCGGCGGCGCGCTGGCCGCGCTGACGGCGTTGGCGACCAGCACCACGGTGCTGCGCTCGCGCCGCAACCGGGCAGCGTTCATCGCCGGGCTGATGGTGATCCTGGCCTTCGCCGCCACCGGCCCCAACGCCTGGTGGTACGTCTCGGGCTGGGGCATCCCGTGGTTCGACAAGCCGCCGTCGATCAAGGCCTACAACTTCAGCACGCTGTTCCTGTTCTTCGCCGCGGTCGCGGGCATCATCGCGCTGATCGAGCACCTGCGCATCGACGAGAACAACCCGAAGATCGTCGACGAGAGCTGGGACAGCCCGGAGAAGCGCAGCCGCGCGCTGCGCCTGGGCACCGCGCCGCTGTCCGTGCTGTGCGCGTTGCTGGTGGTCTTCGAACTGGCGGGCTTCGGCAAGGCCATCCAGAAGCAGGACGACACGTACAACCTCGGTGTGGACAACATCAAGCAGCTGACCGGGTCCAGCTGCGGGCTGTCCGACTACATCGACGTGGAGACCGATCCGCGGGCCGGTGTGCTGCCGGTGTCGCCCGAGCAGCCCACCGCGGCCGCTCCGGTGACCGACAAGGCCGTGCCGGTTCCGCCGAAGCGGCTGGTCGGCCACGAGACCGCCCAGGAGTACCTGAAGCCGAAGGAAGTCGGTTTCAGCCGTCCCGGTGTGCCGACCAGCAACCCCAACGACCCGGAGGAGCCGAACTTCCGGCCGCCGAACCAGTTCGGCGGGGACGACGCCCCGGTGTGGGGCAGCTACGACGAGGCGGGCCTCGGCACCGGCGAGCTGCGCACGCCCTGGTTCGACCTGCCCGAGGAGGCGCTCAGCGGCAAGGTGCCGGTCGTGCTGAGCATGGCCGGCGCGGAGACCGGGGCGAACTCGGTGGTGCTGGAGTTCGGCCGGGACACCCCCCGCGGCTTCGAGATCACCGGCCGCTACAAGGCCGAGCAGGGCCCGCCGCCCGGTTGGCGCGACCACCGCTACACCCTCGGCGCCGAGGCCGAGGGCGCCACGAAGATGCGGCTCATCGCGGTCGACCAGGCGCTCGGCGCGGACGGCTGGCTGGCGGTGAGCACGCCGCGCGTGCCGAAGCTGACCGACATGACCCAGCTCGTGGGCAACGCCCCGACGTTCGTCGAGTGGCCCGCCGCGCTGGTGCACCCGTGCCTGCAGATCTCGGGCCTGTACGACGGCATCGCCGAGATGCCGCAGTTCCGGGTGTCTGCCGGTGAGCTGGTCCGCGACGTCGGCGAGGGCTGGTCCTCGCCGGACGCGGGTGGACCGTTCGGCTGGCTGAACGTGGCGTCGAGCGTGCGGGAACTGCCGACCTACCTGCGCGGCGCCCCGCAGCAGGACTGGGGCTCGCTGTACGTCGTGCACCCGTACGACGCGAACGCGCTCCCGGCGAAGGCGGCGCTGGAGATCCACCCGGAGACCCACTGGGGCACGTGGTCGCCAGGAGAGCTGACCCAGGCGGTCCAGCTGCCGGGTGACATGCCGAGCTCGGACGACCGGACCGACATCCCCACGTTCGACTCGAACCAGCAGAACTGACGGAACACCCGAAGGGCCCTTCCGACCAGCGGTCGGAGGGGCCCTTCTTTCACGTCCGGGACCGGCCGACACTCCTCGCCGGGTCCGCGAGCGTTCGGCCTGGGGACCCCACCGCTCGAACTCAGGTGGTGCGCCGCCGGGTGAACTCGTGCACAAGTAGAACGGGCCGGAAAAGCAGAATGGCCGATCCGTTCGTGAACGGATCGGCCATTCCCGGCTGTTCGGTCAGCCCTCGACGGGCGGGCCGGCGGGGCGCGACGACGACCGGCGACGCACCCGGCGGACCGGGGCTGCCGGCGCGACCTCGGGCATGCCGTTGTCGGCTGGCTTGGCCGGCTCGGCGGGCTTGGTGATCACCAGCGGCGCCACCGGCGCGCCAGCGCTCGCGGTCGCTCGCGTCGCCTTGCGGCGACGGCCGTTCGCTCCGGCCTTCGCCGCCGGGGCGGCTTCGGCCTTCGGCTCCGCCGCGGTCGGCTCAGCGGCCTTCTCGGCCGGCTTCGCCTCCTCGACCGGCTTCGCCTCCTCGGCCGGCTTCGCCTCCTCGACCGGCTTCGCCTGCTCCACCGGCTTCGCCGACTCGACCGGCTTCGCGGCCTCAGCGGGCTTCGCCGCTTCCGGCTTCTCCGCCGGGCGCTCCTTCGGAGCTTCCGCGGGCTTCGGCTCCGCCTCGCGCTTCTCGGCGGGCTTCGCCTCCGGCGCCTTCACCTCGACCGGCTTCGCGGGCTCCGCCTTCGGCGCCTCGGCCTTCGGCGACTCCTTCACCGGCTCCGGGGCCTTGGCCTCGGTGCGCTCGGGCTGCTCGTCCTGCTGCTTGCCGCGGTTGCGGTTGCGGCGGGAGCCGTTGTTGTTGTTCCCACCGCCGCCACCGCCGTGGCCGTTGTGGTGCTGGGTCGGCTCGGTGGAGACCAGCAGGCCTCGGCCGCGGCAGTGCTCGCAGGTGCTGCTGTAGGCCTCGAGCAGGCCGGTGCCGACCCGCTTGCGGGTCATCTGCACCAGGCCCAGCGAGGTCACCTCGGCGACCTGGTGGCGGGTGCGGTCGCGGCCCAGGCACTCGGTGAGGCGGCGCAGCACCAGGTCGCGGTTCGACTCCAGCACCATGTCGATGAAGTCGATGACGATGATGCCGCCGATGTCGCGCAGCCGGAGCTGGCGGACGATCTCCTCGGCCGCTTCCAGGTTGTTGCGGGTGACGGTCTCCTCGAGGTTGCCGCCCGAGCCGGTGAACTTGCCGGTGTTGACGTCGATGACCGTCATGGCCTCGGTGCGGTCGATCACCAGGTAGCCGCCGGAGGGCAGCCAGACCTTGCGGTCCAGGGCCTTGGCGATCTGCTCGTTGATCCGCTGCTCGGTGAACACGTCGTTCTTGCCGACGTGCTTGACCAGCCGCTGCGCCAGGTCGGGCGCGACGTGCTGGACGTAGGCCTCGATGGTGTCCCAGGCGTCGTTGCCCTGGACCGTCATCTGCGAGAAGTCCTCGGTGAACAGGTCGCGGACGACCTTGATCAGCAGGTCCGGCTCCTCGTAGAGCAGCTGCGGGGCCTGCGCGCCGGGGGTCTCGGCCTTCTCCTTGATGACCTCCCACTGCGCCTGCAGGCGGCGCACGTCGCGGTCCAGCGCTTCTTCGCTGGTGCCTTCCGACGCGGTGCGGATGATCACCCCGGCGTTGTCCGGGACGATCCGCTTGAGGATCTCCTTGAGCCGCTTGCGCTCGGTGTCGGGCAGCTTGCGGCTGATGCCGGTGGCGCCGCCGCCCGGCACGTACACCAGGAAGCGACCGGGCAGGCTGATCTGGGTGGTCAGCCGGGCGCCCTTGTGACCGACCGGGTCCTTGGTGACCTGCACCAAGACGCTGTCACCGGTCGACAGCGCCTGCTCGATGCGGCGCGCCTTGCCGGCCAGCCCGGCGGCGTCCCAGTCGACCTCGCCGGCGTAGAGCACCGCGTTGCGGCCGCGGCCGATGTCGACGAAGGCGGCTTCCATGCTGGGCAGCACGTTCTGCACGCGGCCCAGGTAGACGTTGCCGACCAGCGAGCCGGTGCCCGACGAGGTCACGAAGTTCTCGACGAGGACGTTGTCCTCGAGCACCGCGATCTGCGTCTGGTCGCCGTTCTGGCGGACGGCCATCTTGCGGTCCACCGACTCGCGGCGGGCCAGGAACTCGGCCTCGGAGAGCACCGGGGCGCGGCGGCGACCGGCCTCGCGGCCGTCCCGGCGGCGCTGGCGCTTGGCCTCCAGGCGGGTCGAGCCCTTGACCGCGCGGACCTCGTCGTCGCTGCTGTCCTGGCGGGTCTCGGCGGCGGCCGGCTCGCGGACGTGCACGACGGTGTTCGGCGGGTCGTCCTCGCGGGCACCGCTCTCGTCGTCGGACCCGCCCTTGCGGCGGCGGCGACGACGGCGACGGCGGTTCGACTCGCCGGAGCCCTCGGACTCGGCGGCCGGCTGCTCCTCGGTGGTCTCCGCCTCGGCGGGCTGCTCGGCGGCCTCGGCGGTGGTGGTCTCCTCGGAAGCCTCCGACTCCCCGTCACCGCTGGTCTCGCCATCAGCACCGCGACCGCGACCGCGACCGCGGCGACCCCGGCGACGGCGGCGACGGCCACCGCCCTCGGAGTCCTCCTCGGACTCGGTCTCCGCCTCGGTCCCGGCCGGTGCTTCGGTCTTGGTCTCGGCCGGCTCCTCCGCCGCAGCGGGTGCCGGCGCGGTCTTCTGCTCGGGACGCGGCTCCTGCGGCGACGGGGCCAGGAACATGGCCTCCGGCGCGGCGAACGTCGGCGTCAACCCGGCGGACGCGCCGCCCTCGGGGGTCGCTTCCCGATCGGCCGACGCGAAGTGCGCAGCGGGCACCGCCGGAGCCTGCTCGGGCTCCGGGGCGGCTTGCTCGGCAGCCGGTTCCTCGGCCGCGGGCTGCTCGGGCTCGGCCTTCTCCTCCGGCGCGGCGGCCGGGGCTTCCGGCTGCTCGGCCGGGGTCTCCGGCTCCACCAGCTCCGGGTTCAGGGCCTGCACGACCTGCAGCGCCACCTCGCGGGTGATGTTCGACTGAGCGCTGCGAACCGATTCGCCGATCGACTCGAGCGTGTTGATGATCTCCCGGCTGCTGGAACCCAGCAGCTTGGCCAGTGCGTGCACGCGGAGCTTGGCCGGCAGTTCGATGCTGCCCTGCTCTGCTCCGGTAGGTGTGGGCGATTGCCCGCTGGCGCTTCCAGCGGGCGTATCCGTGTTCAACATCCAGCTCCTCCGCCCCCGGGCGCGTCCGGGTGGACGCGGCCGCACAGAGGCATGTGCGTTCTTCGGTCTCCGCCGCCCGCGGGCGACGGCAATTCTTCGTGGTCCCTCCGCCCCCAGCCTTCAGGCCGGGAAGTCACACGGCGGGTCGACGACGTCCGCGCCGTCCGTCACCCGGCCGTGGGCTCCCCCGCCGGGCTCCGGTCGGCGCCTGAGTCCTGGGCCAACGGGTCGGCGATACCGCCTCCGTCGTCGAGCCGACCCTGTTCCAGCCGGGTCGCGCTCGCGGCGGCCGACGGTGCCAGACCGGCGACGACACGCAGGGCGCTCAGTACGTCGTCGGGCCGTACGACGGGTGTTGTCTGCCGCACGACCGTTACAAGTATCCCATACGGTTCCGATGCCTTCGGCCAATCGTCCACCTGGGCGGTTGCGACCGAATTTTGATCACTCTGCGCGACCGCTCCGCCGGACTCCTGGACCTCCGCGCTGAGCAGCGCCGCCCGCGCGTCGATGGTGCGGCGACCGTCCTTGGTCATCCGCTCCACGAGCGCGGTGTCGGCCGCCATCAGCGCGGTGACGGCGTCGCGCAGCTCCGCGACGTCCGTGCCGGGCAGGTCGATCCGCCACCTGCTGACCTCGAGCTTGTCCGCCAGCGGGCCCGGCTGGGCCGGCACGGCGTCGAGCACGTCGATGCCGTCGGGCAGCGCGGCGTTGAGCTCGGCGCGCAGCGCGGCCGGCTCGACCTGCTCCACCAGCTGGAGCTCGACGTACTCGGCAACGCTGGACACCCCGGTGGGCACCGCGCCCGCCCAGGACACCTTCGGGTGCGGGCTGAAGCCCTGGGAATACGCCATCGGTACCCCGGCCCGTCGCAGCGCGCGCTCGAAGGTGCGCGCCACGTCGCGGTGCGAGGTGAACCGCAGCCGTCCCCGCTTGGCGTAGCGAAGCCGCAGCTTCTGCACCGGCGCAGCCGAGGGATTGGGGTGATCTCGCCGACTCAGGATGCCCTCCCGACCATGATCGTCATCGGCGGTCCTGGAACGACCGCTCCAATGCCGATGCTTGCTTGCTCAACCGCAGTGTGACAACACCTGCGGGCCAGTTTTCGAAGGACCGTACCGCGCGGAGCGCCCCCGCACCGAGCTCTCGCCCGACCGGCCGCCGGCCCGGTGGGATCCGGCGGCCGTTCCGGGCGAATGGCCCCGACCAGCGCTTCCGGCCGGCGTCAGCCCTGGGTGAAGGCCGGGTTGCGGACCGGCGAGCCCTGCCCGACCGGGGAGATCGGAAGCAGCTTGCGGCCCGTCGGACCGACCTCGATGTCGGTGCCCATGGTCGGGCACACGCCGCAGTCGAAGCACGGCGTCCAGCGGCAGTCGTCCTGCTCGCGGGCGTCCAGCGCGTCCTGCCAGTCCGCCCAGAGCCACTCCTTGTCCAGGCCGGAGTCGAGGTGGTCCCACGGCAGGACCTCGCCCTCGGTCCGCTCCCGGGTGGTGAACCAGTCCAGGTCCACCCCCAGCGGCTCCAGCTCGGCCGCGGCGCAGGAGACCCAGCGCTCGTACGAGAAGTGCTCGTTCCAGCCGTCGAACCGGCCGCCCTCGCGCCACACCCGCTCGATGACCCGCCCGATCCGCCGGTCACCGCGGGAGAGCAGGCCTTCGATCATCGACGGCTTGCCGTCGTGGTAGCGCATGCCGATGTTGCGGCCGATCTTGCGGTCGGAGTTGATCGCCTCGCGCAGCTTGCGCAGCCGCGAGTCGACGGTGTCCGGGTCGGTCTGCGAAGCCCACTGGAACGGGGTGTGCGGCTTGGGCACGAACCCGCCGATGGAGATCGTGCACCGGATGTCCTTGCGCCCGGAGGCCTCGCGACCAGCGCGGATGACCTCCTTGGCCATCTCGGCGATCTGCAGCACGTCGTCGTCGGTCTCGGTGGGCAGACCGCACATGAAGTACAGCTTGACCTGCCGCCAGCCGTTGGCGAAGGCCGCCGAGACGGTGCGGATCAGGTCCTCCTCGGACACCATCTTGTTGATCACGCGGCGGATCCGCTCGCTGCCGCCCTCCGGGGCGAACGTCAGACCGGAGCGGCGACCGTTGCGGGACAGCTCGTTGGCCAGGTCGATGTTGAACGCGTCCACCCGGGTCGACGGCAGCGACAGACCGGTGTTGGTTCCCTCGTAGCGGTCGGCCAGGCCCTTGGTGATCTCGGCGATCTCGGAGTGGTCGGCCGAGCTCAGCGACAGCAGCCCGACCTCCTCGAACCCGGTGGCCTCCAGACCGCGCTGCACCATCTCGCCGATGCCCTCGATGGAGCGCTCGCGCACCGGCCGGGTGATCATCCCGGCCTGGCAGAACCGGCAGCCGCGGGTGCAGCCGCGGAAGATCTCCACGCTCATCCGCTCGTGCACGCTCTCGGCCAGCGGGACCAGCGGCTGCTTCGGGTACGGCCAGTCGTCGAGCTCCATGGTGGTGCGCTTGAAGACCCGGTACGGGGCGCGCTCCTGGTTGGGCACGACCTGGTCGATGGCGCCGTCGTCGCGGTAGCTGACGTCGTAGAACTTCGGGACGTACACCCCGCCCGACTCGGCCAGCCGCAGCAGCAGCTCGTCGCGGCCGCCCGGCCGCCCCTCCGCCTTCCAGCGGCGGATGGCCTCGGTGACCTCCAGGACGGCTTCCTCGCCGTCGCCGAGCACCGCCGCGTCCAGGAAGTCCGCGATCGGCTCCGGGTTGAACGCCGCGTGCCCGCCGGCCAGCACGATCGGGTGGTCGTCGGTGCGGTCGACGGCGTGGATCGGGATCCCCGCCAGGTCCAGCGCGCCGAGCAGGTTCGTGTAACCGAGTTCGGTGGCGAAGCTGACGCCCAGCACGTCGAAGGCACCGACCGGGCGGTGCGCGTCCACGGTGAACTGCGGGATGCCGTTCTCCCGCATCAGCTCCTCGAGGTCCGGCCACACCGCGTAGGTGCGCTCGGCCAGCACGTCCGGCTGCTCGTTGAGGATCTCGTAGAGGATCTGGACGCCCTGGTTGGGCAGTCCGACCTCGTAGGCGTCGGGGTACATCAGGCACCACCGGATGGCGGTGTCGTCCCACGCCTTCACCGTCGCGTTGAGCTCCCCACCCACGTACTGCACGGGTTTGGAGACACGCGAGAGCAGCGGTTCCAACCTGTCGAAAACGGACTCCACACGCACCCAACCAGGGTAAAGGCCCCGGTCCTCAGAAAAAGGGCCCGGGGCGAGTTCAAATGGTCTCCACCCGCTGGGGTGCTCAGAGCTCCGGGAACCAGAGCTTGAGCTCGCGCTCGGCGGACTCGGTGGAGTCCGAGCCGTGCACCAGGTTGAACTGGACCTCCAGGCCGAAGTCGCCGCGGATGCTGCCCGGGGCGGCCTTGTCGACCGGGTCGGTGCCGCCGGCCAGCTGGCGGAAGGCCGAGATGGCGCGCGGGCCCTCGACGCAGGCGGCCACGACCGGGCCGGAGGTGATGAACTCGATCAGCGAGCCGAAGAACGGCTTGCCGTCGTGCTCGGCGTAGTGCTGCTCGGCCAGCTCGCGGTCGACGTTCTTCAGCTCCAGCGCGACCAGCTTCAGGCCCTTGCGCTCGATCCGGCTGATCACCTCGCCGACCAGGCCGCGCTCGACACCGTCGGGCTTGACCAGGACCAGGGTGCGCTCGCTCACGGTTTCCTCCTTAAGCCACCTTCGGCGCCCGTGCGACCACGCACGGCGCCCGATTTGCCCGCCAGCGTATCGATGCAGGTGACACGCCCGACGCCGGGGCGCCATCACTCCGATGGAACCGCCGAATCACCCGGCGGTTCCATCATCTCGTCGGTGGGCGACCCGAGCCGGTCAGCGCTGCGGGTCGAGGGTCTTGGCCCAGAGGGAGCGGCCGGTCTGGTCCCGGAGGTCGACGGTGAGCTGGCCGGTCCGGGCGTCGATGTTGACCTCGCCGAAGTGCTGGAAGCCCTCGAGCGGGGAAGCGCCCTGGCGGGTCGGGGCGCTGAGGAACACCTGGTCGGGGCCGAAGGTCGGGTCCAGCTTGTTCGGGCCGAACGCACCTGCGTGCAGCGGGCCGGAGACGAACTCCCAGAACGGGTCGAAGCCGTCGAAGGCGGCGCGCTCCGGGGAGTACTCGATCGCCGCCGAGTAGTGCACATCCGCGGTCAGCCAGACCGTGTTGCGCACCGAGCGGCGCTTGATCTCCTGCAGCACCCAGGCCAGCTCGGCCTCGCGGCCGTTGGGCGCACCGGGCAGGCCGTTGGCCACCGCCTCGATCGCGTCGCCGTCGGGCACCACGATGCCGATCGGCATGTCCGAGGCGATCACCTTCCAGGTCGCCCGCGAGCGGCCCAGCTCCTCCACCAGCCAGCGGGCCTGGCGCTCGCCGAGGATCCGCTCCGGGCTGGTGCCCGGCGAGTTCGGGTCGCGGTAGCTGCGCATGTCGAGCACGAACACGTCGAGCAGCGGACCGTGCGAGACCTTGCGGTACACCCTGCCGTCCACCGCGTCCTGGCGGCGGGCCGGCTGCCACTCGTGGAACGCCTGGAACGCCCGCGCGGCGAGCACGTCCACGCGCTTCTCGGTGTACTTGTCCGAGTCCAAGATCTCGCCGGGGTACCAGTTGTTGGTGACCTCGTGGTCGTCCCACTGCACGAGCTGCGGCACCTGCGCGGTGAAGCGGCGGAAGTTCTCGTCGAGCAGGTTGTAGGCGAACTGCCCGCGGTACTCGGCCAGCGTTTCGGCGACCTTGGACTTCTCCGGGGTGACGATGTTGCGCCACACCCGCCCGTCCGGCAGCGTCACCGACTCCTGCAGCGGACCGTCGGAGTACACCGTGTCGCCGCTGTGCAGGAAGAAGTCCGGGTTCCGGGCGGCCATCGCGTTGTAGATCGTCATGCCGCCGAGGTCCGGGTTGATGCCCCAGCCCTGCCCGACGACGTCACCGGACCACAGGAAGCGCACGTCCCGGCGGACCAGCGGCGCGGTGCGGAAGGTGCCGGTCAGCGGCTCGCTGTCCACCCGGCCGTCCAGGTCCTGGGCGACGACGCGGTAGTGCACCTGCTGACCCGGCGGCAACCCGCCCAGCAGGACCTCGCCGGTTCCGTCGGTCTCCGGGGTCAGCAGCGGACCGGGGATCCGGCGCGCGTCGCGGAAGTCGGCGTGCCCGGAGATCTCGACGAACATCCGGGACGGCCGGTCGGCGCGGGTCCACACCACGGCGCCGTCCGGTCGCGGGTCGCCGAGCTGCACGCCGTGGGTCAGCGCGGGGCGTCCGGAGCGGGCGAAGGCCGGGGCGCCGGGCAGCAGCAGACCGGAGGCGGCGAGGCCGGTGGCGGCACCCTTCAGCAGGGTGCGCCGGTTCAGCGCGGGATTGGTGCTCATGCGCTGGTTCTATCCGCGCGAAACGGCTTGCGGTCCACCGGTGGTCGACGTCCAGGTGAAGAGTTCGTGCCCAATCCCAAGCCTGGTGCGCGGCGGTCCGGCGCGATAGCTTCACCTGCAAACCGACTGGCCGGTCTGACGAGGAGGGCCCGGATGCGCGCCGCCGTGCACACCGCTAGCAACCAGCCGATGCGGATCGAGGAACTCGCCGATCCGACGCCGAAGGCCGGTGAGGTCGCCATCGACGTGCGTTCCTGCGGTGCCTGCCACTCCGACCTGCACGTGCTCAAGGGCGAGCTGCCGTTCCCGGCGCCAGCAGTGCTGGGGCACGAGGTCGCGGGCGTGATCTCCGAAGTCGGTCCGGGCGTCACCGGGCTCGCGGTGGGCGACCCGGTGGTCACCAGCTTCATCATGCCGTGCGGCCAGTGCGCCCAGTGCGCCGCCGGGAACGAGGAGATCTGCCTGGACTTCTTCCAGTTCAACCGGGCCAAGGGACGGCTCTACGACGACGAGACCAGGCTGTTCCGGCCGGACGGCGACCCGGTGTGGATGTACTCCCAGGGCGGGCTCGCCGAGCGCTGCGTCACCCCGGCGACCTCGGTGTACAAGGTGCCCGACGGTGTTGAGCTGGCCGACGTCTCGTCGGTGGGCTGCTCGACGATGACCGCCTACGGCGCGCTGCGCCACGCCGCCGACCTGCGCGTCGGCGACACCGTCGCGGTCGTCGCGGCCGGCGGTGTCGGTTCGGCGCTGATCCAGCTGGCCGCGGTGTTCGGCGCGTCGATGATCATCGCGGTGGACATCAGCGACGAGAAGCTGGCCGGCGCCCGCGAACTCGGCGCGACGCACGTGGTCAACTCGGCCGAGGTGGACGCACCGGCCGCGATCCGCGAGCTCACCGGTGGGCGCGGGGTCGACGTCGCTTTCGAGGCGCTCGGCGCGGTGCCGACGTTCAACGTGGCCCGCGACTCGGTGGTCGAGGGCGGGCAGGTCGTGGTGGTCGGCATCGCCGCCCGCGGCACCACCGGCGAGTTCGACCTGGCGACCATCGCCCGCCGCAAGCTGCAGATCAAGGGCTCCTACGGCGCGAAGCCCCGCCGCGACATGCCGGTCCTGCTCGACCTGGTGGCCCGCGGCCTGCTCCGCCCGCAGGACGCGATCAGCCGCCGGTACACCTTCGACCAGGTTCAAGAGGCCTACGACGCCCTCAACCGAGGAGAGATCATCGGCCGAGCGGTCGTCGACATCAGCTGAGGCCCCTGGAACGACATCGCGGGAGCTCGAACGCCGAGCTCCCGCGAAATCGACCGGACGTCAGTCGGCCTGCTCCTCCGGCGGGTAGCCCGGAGGGTGGCCGAGCTGGTCGTAGAGCTGGCCTTCGCGCATGCGGCGGGCGACGTCGTTGCGGAGGTAGAGGATGTAGCCCCAGATCGCCGCGAAGATCGCGCCCATGATGCCGACCGACGGGTGCACGAAGTAGCACGCCATCATCGCCACCTGCAGCGCGAGCGCCACGCCGAGGCCCCACGGGCGGCGCTGCACGAACGCCGCCACCAGCATCAGCACCGACAGCACCGCGACGATGGCGAACCCGGCACCGGACACGCCGCCACCGAAGCGCCAGACCACCGGCAGCGCCAGCAGGAACGTGATGAACTCCAGCACCAGCGTGCCGGCCATGATCCCGCGCAGGCCCTTCCACGGGTCCCGCACGCCGGGCGGCGCCTCGGGCAACCCCTTGCCCGGTTCGGGCAACCCCTTGCCCGGTTCGGGCGTCTGCTCGTCGGTCACAGTCACAGTCCCGCCTCTCCGCGCTTCACAGGGCTGCTCACGCCGGTTCCTTGCCGAACAGGGCCCGGGCTTCGCCCGCGGTGACCACTGAGCCGGTGATCACCACACCGCCGCCGGACACCGCCTCACCTGGTTCTTCGGTCTCCTCGGCGAGCTGGATCGCGGTCTCGACGGCGTCGTCCAGGCGCGGTTCGACGACGATGCGGTCCGGGCCGAAGATGTCCTTGGCCACCGCCGCCAGCGCGTCGGGGTCCATCGCGCGCGGCGAGGAGGTCTTGGTCAGCACGACCTCCTCGACCACCGGCTCCAGCTCGGCCAGGATGCCGCGCGCGTCCTTGTCGTCGAGCACGCCGACCACGGCGACCAGGCGCCGGAAGGAGAACTCCGAGCTGAGCGCGTCGGCCAGGGCCCGAGCGCCGTGCGGGTTGTGCGCAGCGTCGACCAGCACCGTCGGCGCGGAGCGCACCCGCTCCAAGCGGCCGGGGGTGATGACGCCGGCGAAGGCCTCGCGGACCCGCTCCACGTCGAGCTGACGATCGGCGCCGGCTCCGAAGAACGCCTCGGTCGCGGCGAGCGCGAGGGCGGCGTTGCGCGCCTGGTGCTCACCATGCAGCGGCAGGAAGATCTCGTCGTAGACACCGCCGAGGCCTTGCAGGCGCAGCATCTGCCCGCCGACCGCGACGGTGCGGGCCAGCACGCCGAACTCCTGGCCCTCGCGGGCCACCGTGGCGTCGACCTCGGCGATGCGGTCCATGATCACCTGCTGCGCCGCCGCGGGCTGCGCGGCGACCACGGCGATCGAGCCGGGCTTGATGACCCCGGCCTTCTCCTTGGCGATCCCGGCGATGTCGTCACCGAGGTACTCCGCGTGGTCCAGCGCGATCGGGCAGACCACCGCGATCTTGGCGTCGGCGACGTTGGTGGCGTCCCAGCTGCCGCCCAGCCCGACCTCGACCACCGCCGCCTCCACCGGGGCGTCGGCGAAGGCCGCGAAGGCCATCCCGGTGAGCACCTCGAACTTGCTCATCTTCACGTCGCTGCGGGAGTCCACGATGGACACGTACGGCGCGACGTCGCGGTAGGCCTCGACGTAGGCCTCCGGGCTGATCGGCTTGCCGTCGATGCCGATCCGCTCGGTGGCCAGCTGCAGGTGCGGGCTGGTGTAGCGGCCGGTGCGCAGGCCGAGACCGCTCAGCAGGGCGTCGGTCATCCGCGAGGTGGACGACTTCCCGTTGGTCCCGGCGATGTGCACCACCGGGTAGCTCCGCTGCGGGTCGGCGAGCAGATCGGTGAGCAACTGGATCCGGTCCAGCGACGGTTCGATCTTGGTCTCCGGCCAGCGTTCGTTGAGCTCGGCCTCCACGGCGCGCAATTCCTGGAGCGCGGTGGGATCGGTGCCGGACAAGTGCCCACTCCCCTGCGAACGACGAAATGTCGAGGTCAGTCTACGGCTCTCCCCAGCTCGCGGGCCGAAGCCCTGCACGCAGGAGGCCGCAGTTTCAATTGAAACTGTGAATGCTCGTGGGCGGGATTCGCAGTTTCAATTGAAACTGCGGTTCAACGGGCGCTCGCGGGGTCGGCCAGTTCGTCGAGGGACCGCTGGAAGTTCGGGCACGTGGCGATGTCGGCGTGGTCGCAGTCCAGGGCGCACTCGACGAGGTCCAGGGACGCCTGGAGCTCGTCGATGCGGCGGCGGAGCTCGTCGCGATGGCGCTGCATGATCCGCTGCCGCGCACCGAGATCCGCGGGCGCCAGCATCTCCCCGATGGCGTCGAGGCCGAGTCCCGCCTGCTTGGCGCGGAGGATGATCGCCACCCGGTACAGGTCGTCCCGGCCGTACCGGCGACGTCCCGACACCCGGCGCGGCGCGAGCAGCCCCACCGACTCCCAGTGCCGCAGGACGTGCGTGGCGAGCCCGAAGTGCGCGGCCAGATCGCCGATGGCGAGTTCAGGTGTTGACTTCACGTCGACATGAAGTCGCAGGCTCGGCGGCATGTCAACCGCGAACCTCATCGAGATCCTCGACCGCTTCGACTCGCTGCCCGCGGCCGTGCAGCTGCGCGAGCGGTCGTACCAGCTGCTACCCGGCTCGGGCCCGGTCGCCGACATCGGCTGCGGGCCCGGCAGGGCCGTTGCCGAACTCCAGGACCGCGGCGTCGCGGCGATCGGTCTGGACGTCGACGAGGACATGATCGCGACGGCCCGCGACCGGTTCCCCGGGATCGACTTCCGGGTCGCCGATGCCGGCGCGCTGCCCTTCGCCGACGGCGAGCTGGCGGGCTACCGCGCGGAGAAGGTCTTCCACGCGCTCGCCGACCCGGTGGCGGCGCTGGCCGAGGCCAGGCGCGTGCTGGCGGGCTCGGTGCTGGTGCTGGTGGTGGCGCCGGTGCTGCTGGCGCTGGGGCTCGAGGCGCAGCCGGCGGTCGCGGCGGCATGGGTGCC
>NZ_JBEOVY010000166.1:0-16255 GCF_040295745.1 Saccharopolyspora sp. NPDC002686 | reverse complement strand
ACCCGCACGCGTTCGTGATCGCCTCGCCGGGTGGCGCGGCGGTGCTGGTCCACCTGGGCATCGACACGGTCAAGCTCAAGGGACCTCGACGCCGACCAAGTGGAGCACCAACTTCCTGTGGAACCTCTTCAGCTTCGAGTGGGAGCTGACCGAGAGCCCGGCCGGTGCGAAGCAGTGGAAGCCCAAGGGCGGTGCCGGTGAGGGCACGGTCCCGCACGCGCACGACTCCTCGAAGCGCATCGCGCCGAGCATGCTCACCACCGACCTGGCGCTGCGCTACGACCCGGTCTACGAGCCGATCGCGCGCCGGTTCATGGAGAACCCGGACCAGTTCGCCGACGCCTTCGCCCGCGCGTGGTTCAAGCTGACCCACCGCGACCTCGGGCCGAAGTCGCTCTACCTCGGCGCCGAGGTGCCGGAGGAGACCCTGATCTGGCAGGACCCGCTGCCGGCGCAGGAGGGCGAGGTCATCGGTGCCGACGACGTCGCCGCGCTGAAGGCGAAGATCCTCGAGTCCGGCCTGAGCACCGCCCAGCTGGTCTCCACCGCGTGGGCGTCGGCCTCGACGTTCCGCGGCAGCGACAAGCGCGGTGGCGCCAACGGCGCGCGGATCCGCCTGGAGCCGCAGAAGAACTGGGAGGTCAACAACCCCGACCAGCTCGCGACCGTGCTGAGCACCCTGGAGGGCATCCAGGAGTCGTTCAACACCGGCGCCAAGAAGGTCTCGCTGGCCGACCTGATCGTCCTCGGCGGGTGCGCCGCGGTCGAGCAGGCCGCCAAGGCCGCCGGTCACGACATCGAGGTGCCGTTCACCCCGGGTCGCGTGGACGCCACCGAGGAGCACACCGACGCGGAGTCCTTCGTCCCGCTGGAGCCCACCGCCGACGGCTTCCGCAACTACCTGGGCAAGGGCAACCGGCTGCCGGCCGAGTACCTGCTGCTGGACCGGGCGAACCTGCTCACGCTGAGCGCGCCGGAGATGACCGTCCTGGTCGGCGGCCTCCGCGTGCTGGGCGCGAACTACGACTCGTCCGACCTCGGCGTCCTCACCGACAACCCGGGTCAGCTGAGCAACGACTTCTTCGCGAACCTGCTCGACCTGGGCACCAACTGGGCCCCGGCCGACGACGAGTCGCAGACCTTCGAGGCGCGCGACGACTCGGGCGAGGTCAAGTGGACCGGTTCCCGCGCGGACCTGGTCTTCGGCTCGAACTCCGAGCTGCGGGCGCTCGCCGAGGTCTACGCGAGCGACGACGCCAAGGAGAAGTTCGTGCGCGACTTCGTCGCGGCGTGGGACAAGGTCATGAACCTGGACCGGTTCGACCTGGTCTGATCCCCAGCGGTCGTTGACCGGCAGGACCCCGTCCTCGAGTTCTCCGAGGGCGGGGTCCCGCCCTTTTCGGGGGATCCGGGTGCGCGCGGGTTCCGCTGCGGCCATCCTGGGCCAATGCCTCCGACCGGGACCCGGCCGGCACCCCGTGACGGGGTCAGCCGACCAGCGATGATGACCGCGTTGTTCGGCGGCACCGGCCCGGAGTGGGTGGCCAGGGAGATCCCGGTGCCCGAGGTCGGGCCGGGGCAGCTGCTGGTGCGGGTGCGCGCCGCTGGGCTGAACAACGCCGACGTCCCGGTGCTGGCCGCCACCGATCCGACGGTCGGCGGCACGGGCGAGCAGTACCAGGCCGGTTACGAATTCGCCGGTGAAGTGGCGGCCGTCGGATCGGGCGTTCCGGGTGTGGCGGTGGGGGACCGCGTGATGGGCACGCAGCCGCGCAGCTTCGCCCAGTACGCGCTCACCGACCACCGGCACGTCCTGCGCATCCCCGAAGCCATCGGGTTCGACGAGGCCGCAGCGCTGCCCACCGGTCTGCTCACCGAGCACGGCGCGCTCGAACTGGGCGCTTTCGAGGCCGGGCAGTCGGTGCTCATCACCGGCGCGACCTCCGCCATCGGCCTGCTCGGCGTGCAGATCGCCAAGGTGCTCGGAGCATCGACGGTCATCGGCACCACGCGGTCCCCGTCGAAGGAGGCGTTGCTGGTGAGCGCCGGAGCGGACGTGGTCGTCGTCGGCGACGACGTGACCGAGGAGGCGCTCGAGGCCACGGACGGCGAAGGCGTGGACGTCGTCCTCGACCACGTCGGAGGGCGGACGTTCGCCAGCTGCTTGCCCGCGACCCGCATCGACGGGCACCTGGTCAACATCGGCCGCCTGGACCGGGCGGAATCGACGATCAACCTCGATCACCTGTCCCACCGGCACCTGCACCTGCGCGGTGTGTCGTTCGGGTTCGGCCGCCCGGCCGAGCTCGGCGAGGTGATGGCCGCTCTGGTCCCCGAGGTGCTCCCGGCGGTGGCCGACGGCCGGATCCGCCCGATCATCGACGAGGTCTTCCCGTTCGACCGGGCGGTG
Source organism: Saccharopolyspora sp. NPDC002686 (assembly GCF_040295745.1). NCBI lineage: Bacteria > Bacillati > Actinomycetota > Actinomycetes > Pseudonocardiales > Pseudonocardiaceae > Saccharopolyspora > Saccharopolyspora sp. NPDC002686. The sequence continues at coordinate 13,845 of NZ_JBEOVY010000166.1, read as the reverse complement.
GAAGCCGCCGACCGCCTGCGCACCGGCCAGGCCAACGGCAAGATCGTCCTGTCCGTTCCCTGACCTCGGCTCTTCGGGTTCTTCCTCGAAGGATCACCCGTCGGCAGTAGTCTGGCCGATCGTGGACCTGCCGACCTTGCCCGAGCACCTGCACCTGCTGCTCTCCGATGAGCCCGTCCTCGACGTGTACTCGCACGGACCGTGGCGGGTGCCGGACGGGCTGTACGACGAGGTCCGGCAGCGGGCGGAGGAGCTCAACCGCGATCCGGCGGCCGAGCAGATCGCGATGCAGCTGCCGGAGTTCTTCGCCGAGGGCACCTCGGTCGTCGGCGCCGAGCTGTGGTCCTTGCTGGAGTTCCTGCTCGGCACGTCGTCGGTGCGCGCTCGCAACTGCGTCGACGTCCAGCACGACGTGCTCGGCAGCTTCGTGGCGCAGCCCTGGGAGCCGGACCGCTCCTGGGGCACGACCGTGATCGCCTCGACGTTCCGGCCGCCGGTGGAGTGGCTGCTGGAGGGCGCCGGTGACGACCCGGAGCTGCGCGAGGTGGCTTTCGACCTGGCCCGGCGCTGCCTGGACGTCTTCGCGGGCATCGAGCCCCTGGAATCGCGCCGCCAGGCGCTGATCGCGCTGCACGACCTGCGCGCGGCCGACCCGGCGCTGGCCAAGCAGGACCTCGTCGCTCCGGCCGCCGAGCTGCGGGAGATGTGGGCGCGGCGGGCCGACGACTCGATCCTGGCTGCCCTGCCCGAGCTCGCCGGGCCGGCCGGGTACCTGGACTGGGCGTGCTCGGGCTTCTTAGCCGCGCACCAGCGGCTGCTGGAGCGGGTGACGGGCGCGACGGGGACCGGTCCGGTGCCCGACGTCGACCCCGCCGTGGCGAAGGAGGCCGCGCTGGCCTGCGTGATGCTGCACGCCGATCTGGTGGAGGTGCCGGTCGAGCTGGCGATCACCACCGGGCGCGAGAAGTTCGGCGTCGTGCAGAACATCTTCGCCGGGCTCAAGGGGACCTTCAACGCCAACCAGTGGCACAACCAGGTCAGGGCGTGGCTGGGACGTGCGGTGCTGGCCGGTGAGGTGGACGTCTGCCGCGCCTGGCTGGACATGGCGATGCGGATCAGCGGCGTCGTGCAGGGCCTGCCGAACACCGTGGTGACGCCGAGCTGCAGCGTCATGGTCGGGGAGTTCCAGCGCCAGCTGCGCGGGCTCGTCGAGCCGCGCCGGGTGGTCAACCCGCTGGTGGAGGAGCTTTCCAGCGACGAGTCCGAGCGGGATCCGGCCGCGGAGCTGGTGGGCCAGCCGGAGTTGGCGGAAGCGCTGCGAGCCGGGCTGGCCGACTTCCAGCACAGCCGCACCGAAGGCGTTCGGATGCTGCTGTCGGGGCCGGAGAGCACCGGCCGGGGCACTGCGCTGGGGCTGCTGCGCGGTGCATTGAACAAGATCGGCGCGTACGGCCACGAGCTGTGGCTGTCCGATGCGGAGTTCACCAGCCTGGACGTCAGCAACGCCGTGGTGCACCTGCAGCAGAAGACGTTCGGCCTCGGCCCCCGCGACGTGCTGGTGGTGCACGGGCTCGACCAGCTGGCGGGTCTGGAGTGGTCCGGTGCCGCGCTGCTCGAGGAGCTGCGCCGGCTGCTGAACCGACTGCCGGAACTGCACGTCGTCGCGGTGTGCCGGGCCGGGGGAGCGGACCGGGTCGGGGAGCTGAACCCGGCGCTGCTCCAGCAGTTCCGGATCGCGACGACGCGCCCGTTCACCGAGGAGGAGCGCGTCGAGCTGTTCAAGCGCGCGGTGACCCGGCGAGATGCGGAAGTCGCGGACGAGGTCGCGCGGGAAGGCGCGCGGTTGGCGGCGGCCGGGCAGCAGAACATGCGCGGTGCCCGGCTGGTCGAGGACCTGGCGGAGCGCAGCGTCGAAGCGGCCAAGGCCCGGAGCGGCGACGGGCAGGTGGCGGTCCTGCGCGGCGACCTGCCGGAGCCGCCGGCCGGCGGTGCCGATTTCGCGGACTGCGTCGGCCTGGGATCGGTGCGCCGCGAGCTGGACCTGGTGCTGGCCGAGGTCCGGGCCGCCGAGAAGCGCCGGGAAGCCGGGATGCCGGACGCGGTCCGCCCGCGGCACCTGGTGTTCACCGGCGGACCGGGGACCGGGAAGACCACCACCGCCGGGGTCCTGGGCCGGATGTGCGCCGACCTCGGGCTGCTGTCCTCGGGGCACCTCGTGGTGGTCGACTGCGCGGACCTGGCCGGACGGCACTTCGGCGAGGCAGGGGTCGGCGTCCAGCGCGCGCTCGAGCGGGCAGCGGGCGGTGTGCTGTGCATCGAGGACGCCGGCACGCTCGCCAGGCCCGGCATCGACCTCGACCAGTCCCGCAACCGCGGCGTGATCGACGCGCTGCTGGCCGGTCTGCAAGCGCGCTCGCAGGACCTGCTGGTGGTCCTGTGCGGACCGGATGCGGCGGTGAACGGCCTGCTCAAGGCCAACCCGGAGCTGCAGGCCTGCTTCCCGAAGGTGGTGCGGTTCCCGGACCTGACCGATGCGCAGGTGGTGGAGCTGTTCGAGCGCAAGGCGGCCGAGGCCGGCTTCACGCCGGGCGACGGGGTGCCGGAGAAGGTCGGGAAGCTGGTCCGCGCGGCCCGCCGCGACGCGGCGATGACCAACGGACGCCTCGCGGTGAACCTGCTGGAGCGCGCGATCTCGGCGCAGTCCAGGCGGATCCTGGCCGACGACGAGCCGGGCGGTGCGCTGGACCGGATCGAGGTCGCCGACGTCCCGGACACCCCGGTGGAGCCGGTGCGCGCGGACCTGCCGGAAGACCCGCTGGCGATGATCGACGACCTGGTCGGCCTGGAGACGGTCAAGCGCGAGGTGCGGCTGGTGGTCTCGGAGGCCGAAGCCGACCAGATGCGCCGCGGTGCTGGGCTGGAGCTCGGCTCGCGCACCCGGCACCTGGTGTTCACCGGCAATCCGGGCACGGCCAAGACGACGGTGGCCAGGCTGATCGCGGCGGTGTACGCCAAGCTCGGCCTGCTGTCCTCCGGGCACCTGGTGGAGGTCTCGCACGCGGACCTGATCGCCCAGTACCTCGGCCAGACCGCCCCGAAGGTCCGCTCCGCGGTGGAGCGTGCGCTGGGCGGTGTCCTGTTCATCGACGAGGCCTACGCGCTGACCCCGCCGGACGGCAGGCAGTCCTACGGCCCGGAGGCGATCGCCGAGCTGCTGCGGTTGATGGAGGAGCACCGCGACGACCTGGTGGTGATCGCGGCGGGGTACGAGAGCCGGATGGCGGAGTTCCTGCGCACCAATCCGGGCCTGGCCTCCCGCTTCCCGTCGGTGGTGCACTTCCCGGACTACGGCGAAGCCGAGCTCGTGGAGATCTTCGAGCGCATGGCGGCGACCGCCGGGTTCACCCTCGGCAAGGGCGTCGACGCGCAGGTCCGGCAGATCCTGCGGGCGGCCAAGCGCGACGAGTCGTTCGGCAACGGCCGGGTCGTGCGCAACCTGCTGGACCGGGCGATCGCGTTGCAGGGCGAGCGGATCACGGCCGGGACGTCGGCCCCCGAGGAGATCCGGCTGCTGCGTCCCGCCGACCTGGCGGGCGTGCAGGTCAGCCGGCTCGTCTCCGGGGAGGACCCGTTCGGCCAGTACCTGTGATCAGCGCGCCTGGTAGAGGGCGCTGCCCTGGACGTACTCGGGGTACGGGATGGTCCAGTCCGGGATGTCGCCGTCGGCGGTGGTCAGCGGCCGGTCGGAGCCGACGATCTCCACCGGGTCGCCGATCTGCACGAAGTCGAAGAACCACTTGCCGTTCTCCGGCGACAGGTTGATGCAGCCGTGCGAGACGTTGGACTCGCCCTGGGCCCACACGGTTGCGCCGTTGACGTGCACGAACTCGCCGTTGTTGGAGATGCGCACCGCGTTGGGCAGGACCTCGTCGTAGAAGCCGGGGTCGCCCTTCTGCGGCCCGCCCCAGGAGTCCGAGCGCATCCGGACGGAGGTGTGCTTCTCGAAGGCCACGTGCACGCCGGACTGGGTCGGGTAGATGCTCCTGCCGTAGGAGGCCGGCAGCTGCCGGATCTCCTGGCCGTCCTGGTAGACGGTGAACATGTGCGTGTTGACGTCGCCGATCGCGCGCTGGTCCCGCCCGATGCGGAAGTTCGCCTCGTGGTCGGCGGTGCCCATCACGCCACCACCGGTGTCGACCCCGTACAGCCGCGCGCGCACCTTCACGGCGGTGCCCGGCTTCCAGTAGTCCTTCGGCCGCCAGTTGACCTGGTCGTCGGCCATCCAGTGGAAGGAGCCCTCGGTGGGCACCGACGGTTCGACCGACAGGCGGCGTTCGACGGCCGCGCGGTCGGTCACCGGCTTGGTGAAGTAGATCGAGATCGGCATGGCGACCCCGACCTCGTCGCCGTCGGTGGGCCGGGTCCGGTCCACGGTGACCTCGTCGGCGGGGGTGGCGGTGGTGAACGTCGAGTTCGTCGGCGGCGCGGGGATGCGCTCGGCGTCCTGCGCCTGGGCCTGCACGCGGTAGGTCTTGCTGAACTCCAGCGGGGCGGTCGAGCTCCACTTCCGGCCGCCGTCGGTCAGCTCACCGGGAAGCGCGGTTCCCCCGTCCGCGGTGACGGTGACCGAGGTCAGGACGCCTCGGTGGGCGGTGACGACCAGCGGATCGCTGGGCCCGACGGTGGCCCCGTTGGGCACGGAGGTCGTCACCGACGCGGCGGACACCTTGGGCTCGGGCTCGGTGCACGAGGTCAGCGCGCAGGCGAGCGCGGTCCCGACGACGATTGGCCACGCCAGTGCGACTCGCATACCGACCCCCCGAAACCTCAGCCGTGCGGCTCGACGTTCCCACCACTGTCGGTCCGGATCCGTGACATCTCAACACGATCAAGGCCGCGGTGGTTTTGACCGCACTGCGTGACAGAGGTGGTCCCGGTCGACCCGGAACTGCGTCCGGGAGATGGTTTCCCGCAGTGCGGAGATCGTCGCGGTGGGTGGTCGGTGCGTTTTCTGCACCGATCAGGACGAGCAGTTCGGAGAACAGTGCAAAACGCTCGGCGGGGGAGCGGAAGCCGGGTGGTGTCGCGTGCTGAGCCCGCGCCGTCCGCGCGGCGCTGATCATGAAGTCCACCGAGGACGGAACGTTGACCAGGGGTGGTGAAGATCGTGGATCTTCAAATGCGCCAACGGTTTCCAGTCGGCCGCGATGATGTCCGCGATCGTCGAGCCGGCGATTCGGATCTTCGTCCTACTTGGACCGGCGGGGTCCGTCGAAGGCGCCTGCGCCGGAGCTGCGCTGTCCGCGATCGGTGCGCCGAGCCGCCTGCGGTCCGGGTGGCGGGAAATCGCCATCCCGGCCCGTGCGGCGGCGAACCTGCTACTCGTCGCGGCGTATACGTTGCGTGACAATGATGTCCGCAATTCCCGTTGTCCGGCCGAATGCGCATCGTTTAGCAGTGTTCCGGCTGCCGTTCAAGGACTTTCCCGGAAGAACTTGGCGTTTTCTTCTCGCGTGGAAAGCTTCCACGCCTGACCGGACGCTTCCGGCAATTCCGCGAAACGGAAGTTCAACAAAATGTTGACTCCAGTTGGATTCCGGAAGTAGCTTGCTCGTGCCTGACAGCGAAAAAGCGCTGCGGCACCGCGCTCTTCACCGGGGAGGAGGCAAGGGAACCGGCTCACCTGCCGGTTCACACCGGGTAACGACCGCCCGCCGAGTCGGACGAACAACGCGAGGGGCGGAAGGGACAGGTGCGCCATTCGGTGCCGCCAGTCCTGCGGTCGATGAGAGCAGTCCGGCCCACAGGTCCGCGGCGGACCGGGGCATCCTTTCTTTTTCCAAAGGGGAACTGGTCATGGCATTGAATTCGCAGGGGGAGTCCGCAACCCCGGCGTCCTGCCATCCGGTTGACGAGAAGTTGCCTGCCAAACGGCTTCTTCCAGCCGCCTTCCAGCACGTCGGTGCGATGTACGCGGGAGTGGTCGCGCCACCGCTGATCATCGGTCCCGCCTGCGGCCTGGGCCAGCAGGACCAGATCGCGCTGATCTCGGTGAGCCTGCTGGTCGCGGGCTTGGCGACCTTGCTGCAGACACTGGGCGCCGGGAAGTTCGCGGGCAACCGGCTGCCCTTCGTCAACGCCAGCTCTTCGGCCGGGCTCGCGTCCCTGCTGACGGTGGCGCACTCGGCGGCTCCCGGCCACCAGATCCAGACGGTGCTCGGCGCGGTCCTCGTCGGCGGCCTGTTCTGCCTGGCGATCGGCCCGTTCTTCGGCCGGCTGATGCGCTTCTTCCCGCACGTCGTCACCGGCGTGGTGATCACGCTGATCGGCGTATCGCTGATGACCGTGCCCGTCGCCTGGGCTCAGGGCGGGTCGGGCGCACCGGACTTCGGGTCCATGGCCAACCTCGGCCTCGCGCTGTTCACGCTCGTCACCATCGTGGTGCTGCAGCGGTTCTCGCGCGGTTTCTTCAAGCAGATCGCCCTGATCCTGGGGATGGTCATCGGCACGCTGGTGGCGGCCCCGTTCGGCATGATCGACACCAGCACGTTCGCGCAGACCTCCTGGTTCGCGCTGCCCGGCCCGCTGCAGTTCGGCATGCCCGAGTTCCAGCCCTCCGCGATCCTCGCGGTGTGCATCGTGATCCTGGTGGCGATGACCGAGAGCGCGGCCGGGATGCTGGCGATCGGCGAGATCTGCGACCGCGAGGTCGAGAAGAAGGTCGTCACCCGCGGCCTGCGGGTGGACGGCATCGCCACCACGGTCGGCTCGCTGTTCGGCGGCCTGCCCACCAGCGCTTTCGCCCAGAACGTCGGCGTGGTGTCGCTGACCGGGGTGCGCAGCCGGTTCGTCGTCGCCGTCGCGGGCATGGTGATGGCCCTGCTCGGCGTGTTCCCGGTGCTGGGCGGTGTCGTCTCGCTGGTGCCGTACCCGGTGCTGGGCGGTGCGGGCCTGATGCTGTTCGGCAGCATCGCCGCCAGCGGCATCCGCACGCTGTCGCGGGCGCACCTGGAGCAGGGGCACAACATGTTCATCGTGTCGGTCTCGCTGGCGGTCGGGCTGATCCCGCTGGCCGCGCCGAAGATCTACGCGCAGTTCCCGCAGTGGTTCCAGACCGTGTTCGGCACCGGGATCGTCGCGGGCGCCATCGTGGCGGTGCTGCTCAACATCGTCTTCAACCACCCGCTGAAGTCCGCGACGCCGAAACCGGTAGCGCAACCGGCAACTCCGGAACCTGCCCGGAGCGCCGGCGGCTAGTACCCCCGTCCCCCGACCGTCGAGTGCCCCTCTTCGAGCGCAGCACGTGCTCGAGCAGGGGCACTCGCCGTTTTCGCGAACGCTCCGACGTCCCGCCGTTGGGCAAAGCGAGTGACGACGAAGGTCTGGTCTGCCGGGCCGAGTCGGGATTGAGCCGTCCTCGTGATCGACTACGTCTGTTCGGCCGAAAGCCGCCGGGATACCCTTTCTCCCGCTGGGAGAAGTGTTGGCGTTGAAGGTGGTTGTTGGTGGCGGCGGTCCCACAGGAAGATCAGGTCCATGGCGCGAGCGACGCTGAGCTGATCGATGCTGTGCGCAGTGGCAGCGGCGAGGCGTTCGGGACGTTGTACGAGCGGCACGTCGGCGCGGCGCACGCGATGGCCCGGCAGGTCACCAAATCGCAGGCGGAAGCCGACGACGTGGTGTCCGAGGCGTTCGCGAAGGTGCTCGGCCTGCTGCGGGACGGCAGGGGGCCGACGGAGGCCTTCCGCGCCTACCTGCTGACGGCGGTGCGGCACGGCGCGTACGACCGGGCGAACAAGGCGAAGCGGACGCAGACCGTCGACGACCTCGAGACGGTGCCCAACATCGACATCAGCCAGCCGTTCCGCGACGTGGCGGTGGAGAACGAGGAGCGGTCGCTGATCACAGCGGCGTTCCAGCGGTTACCTGAGCGCTGGCAGATGGTGCTCTGGCACGTGGAGATCGAGGGCGAATCACCGTCCAAGGTCGCACCGATGCTGGGCATGACGGCCAACGGTGTGTCCGCGCTGGCCTACCGGGCCCGCGAAGGCCTCAAGCAGCAGTACCTCCAGGTGCACCTGGCGAAGATGGCCGAGGAACCCGACGCCTGCCGCTCGGCGATCGACCGGTTGGGCTCGTGGACCCGCGAAGGCCTGTCGAAGCGCGAGACGGCGCAGGTCAACCAGCACTTGGACGACTGCGACCGGTGCGCGGGGATCGCGGCCGAGCTGATGGAGATCAACGGTTCGCTGAAGGTCTTCATCGCACCGATCGTGCTGGGCGGGAGCGCATCGGCGACCGGTTACCTGGCCACCACGGGGAGCGGCCTGGTCGGTGCCGGGGTCATCGGAGCGGTGCGGTCGAACCCGCGCAAGAGCGTGGCGGCGGGCGTCGCGCTCCTCGCCGCGTTGGCCGCCTTGGGCATCGCGCTGGCCGCGAACGAGACCGACCCGCCGCCGCTGGCGGCAGCGCCGGTCACACCGGAAAGCCCGCAGGGGCAACAGGCTCCGGCCCAGAACCCGCCGGCAGCGGCCGTGCCCCCGGCGGCCCCGCCGCCGGCGCAGTCCACGCCTCCGGAGCAGCAGCCAGGACAGGACCCGGCTCCCGAGCCGCCGGCGGAGGACGAGCTGTTGCTGCCGCCGCTGCCGCTGGTCCCGCCGGGCCATCAGCAGCACGTCACCGACGTCCAGGCGAAGCTGTCCCTGCCGCTGCTGAACGGCGTGAGCGCGGCGGTCGACCTCGACGTCGACCGGAACCGGATCCAGCTGGAGGCCGAGGTGAACGCGGGACAGCCGCGGTAGCACTGGAGGTTCTTCGCCCAGCAGCGTCCGAAGTCTCTTCGGACGCTGCTGTCGTGCAGTGCTGAGCTCCGGGGCTGGAGCAGATGCTCGCCCCGTGCTCAGTCCTCCGCCGGGATCTCCTCGTCGCGGTCCGGCGGAACGCCGTCGAATCCGTTGGCCCAGTAGCGTCCGCGCAGCGAGAGGTCGAGGAGCATGCCGGTGACCTCCTCCGGTGACAGCCGAGGTGGGTCGGCCTCCAACCACCAGCGCATCACCGCGATCTGCTCGCCCACCCAGGCGCGGGCGAGCACTTCGACGTCGATCCGCGGGGACGCGCCGTGGTGCTCGGCGCGCGCCTGGAAGACGTGCGCCGCTGCGGCGGTGCGCGCGTCGGTGAATTCCTGGAGCGCCCGTCCATCGCCCTCGCCGCGCAGGATGACGCGGTAGACGTCGCGCTCCTCGAGCGCGTGCCGGAACAGCTCCAGCACCGGCTTTCCCGTGAAGCCCACCGACGAGGTCGGCACCAGCGGCAGCAGCCTCGCGTGCAACTCCTCCAGGAGGTCGGAGACGACGCGGCTGAGCAGCGCGTCCTTGTCCGGGTAGTGGCTGTAGAAGGTCGCCCGGCCGAGGTCGGCACGCTCGGTGATGTCCTCCACCGTCACGTTGGAATAACCGCGCTCCAGCACCAGGGACACCAGGGCGTCCCGCAGGAGGCGGCGAGTGCGGCGGGTGCGCCGGTCCTCGGTCGGCATGACAAGGCCTTTCGTGGTTCTCGTTCCGGCCGGTCAGTTTACCCGCCCGTTGACAAGCCGTGAGTTACTAGACATTGTGTCCAGTACTGGTCGACCTGGCGAAAATCTTGGGAGTCGGCATGAACCTGGGCAGCTACCTCACCCGCAGCAGCAGCTTCTGGCCGGATCGGGAGGCGTTGGTCTGCGGCGGTCAGCGCTGGACCTACCGGGAACTGGAAGCGCGCACCAACCGGCTGGCTTCGGCGTTGCTCGCGCGGGGCGTCCGCCAGGGGCAGGCGGTGGCGACCTTCGCCGGGAACTGCGCCGAGCTGGTGGAGACCGAGATGGCCCTCTGCAAGGGCGGTTTCCTGCGGGTGCCGATCAACGCCAGGCTCGCTGCGGGCGAGGTCGAGCACGTCCTGGCCGACGCCTCGGTCCGGGTCCTGTTCGCGGACTCCGCGCACGTCGAGGTGGCGCGCGAGATCGTGGCCGGCGCCGGGCTGGCGTGCGAGGTGGTCGACTACGACGGCGACTACGCCGATCTCCTGGCCTCGGGAGAGGAGGAACCGGTCGCGGTGGAGGTCGCCGAGGACGATCCGGCGGTCCTCAACTTCACCTCCGGTTCGACCGGGTCGCTGAAAGCCGCCGTGCAGACGACCGGCAACCGGCTGGCGAACATGCGCAAGCGGCTGATGACTCCGGAGCGCCGGTCGGAGGAGGTCGAGCGCTACCTCGCAGCCGGGCCGATCACCCACGCCACCGGGATGGGACTGCTGGCGGCGTTCGCCCGCGGCACCAGCGTGGTGGTGCTACCGCGCTGGGATGCCGGGGAGTTCCTGCGAACCGTGGAATCCGAGCGGATCACCTCCACGTTCCTCGTGCCGACGATGCTGAACCTGGTGCTCTCGCACCCGGATCTGAGCACTGCCGACCTGTCCTCGATGACCTGCCTGCGGGTCGGCGGCGCTCCGGTCTCGCCGCAGCGGTTGCGCGAGGCCGTCGCCGCGTTCGGCCCGGTCGTCATGCAGGGCTACGGGCAGGCCGAGACCACCAGCGGAGTCACCGTGCTCACCGCGGAGGACGTCGTGCGCGGCATCGAGGAGGACCCGGAACTGCTGTCCTCCTGCGGTCGGCCCGTCTACGACACCGAGGTGCGCGTGGTGGACGACAGCGGCGCTCCGGTGCCGGCCGGCGAGCTCGGCGAGGTGGTGGTGCGCGGGCCGGACTGCGTCCGCGAGTACTGGCGGGAACCCGAGCTGAGCGCCCAGACCTTCCGCGACGGCTGGGTGCACACCGGCGACATCGGCTACCTGCGAGCCGACGGCTACCTGTTCATCGTGGACCGCAAGAAGGACATGATCATCTCCGGCGGTTTCAACGTCTACTGCAGCGAAGTCGAAGCCGCGCTCTACGAGCACCCGGCGGTGTCGGAAGCCTGCGTGGTCGGCGTGCCGGACGAGACCTGGGGCGAGGCGGTGAAGGCCGTCGTCGTGGCCCGCGAGGTGGTGTCGGAAGAAGGGCTCGTCGAGTTCTGCGCGACGAAGCTGGCCCGCCACAAGCTGCCCAAGACCGTGGACTTCGCCGCCGATCTCCCGGTGAACCGCAACGGCAAGGTCGACCGGCGCGCGGTGCGCGGCCGCTACTGGGCCGGCAGCGACCGCAAAGTCCACTGAGGAGGGACGACGATGACGTTCACGATCAACCCGACCTACGACGACAACCCGCGCCTGGCCGATCTCGTCGGGCGGTTGCGCGACTACTTGGACGGCGAGCTCGCGGAGTACGAGGCGGACCTCCAGCTCACCCCGGAAACGCGGCTGCACCGCGACGTGCTGGAGCCGGTCTGGAAGCGCAGCCGCGAGCTCGGCTTCTACGGCATCCACCTGCCCGAGCGCTTCGGCGGGCAGGGGCTCTCGTTCACCGAGCTGGCCGCGCTCAAGGAGGAGATCGGTGCTTCGGGGCGCGTCCTCTCGCACTCGGTGCTCGGCGACATGGGCGGCCCGCTGCGCGCCGGGGCGATCTTCGAGTTCGCCACCGAGCTCCAGCTGGAGAAGTACCTGCTGCCGGTGATCCGGGGCGAACGGGCTTGCTGCTTCTCGCTGACGGAGGCGGATGCGGGCTCCGACGTGCGCGCGATGCGCACCACTGCGACGCCGGACGGTGACGGCTGGCGGATCACCGGGCACAAGGTCTTCTCCTCCGCCGGGCCGTTCGCCGACTTCTCGGTGCTGGTCGCCCGCATGGCCGAGGCCGAGAACACCTACTCCGCGTTCCTGGTCGACCTGGATTCGCCGGGGTGCGCGGTGCTCGACGGCCAGACCCCGATGTCCGGTCAGCACATCGAAAGCGACATCGTCCTGGAGGACTGCTACGTCGGCCCGGAGCAGCTGCTCGGCCGTGTCGGCGACGGGCTGCGCGTCGGACTGGGCCGGGTCACGGCCAACCGGCTGCTGCACTGTCCCACGGTGCTCGGCAACGCGCGGCGCGCGCTGCAGCTCACCGTCGATTTCGCCAAGAACCGTCACGCCTTCGGCGCTCCGCTGGTGGCGTTGCAGTCCGTGCAGCACAAGCTCGCGGATCTGGCCACCACTTACTACGCCGCGCGGAGCATGACCTACGACGCGCTGGCCGCGCTCGACGCGGGCACCAAACCGCGCGTCGAGGCGTTCATGTGCAAGCTCTTCGTCGCGGAGAACGCCTTCCGCATCGCGGACGAGGCGGTGCAGATCCACGGCAAGGCGGGGCTGGTGCGCGGCAGCGAGGTCGAGTGGCTGTTCCGCAGGCTGCGCATGTTCCGGATCCTCACCGGTTCCTCGGAAATCCAGAAGAACGGCATCGCCAAGGAGCTGCTCACCACCTGACCGGGCTACTTCACCTGGAGAGACGATGAAGTCCTCGAACCTCGACACCCCGGCCGATCCCTCGAAGAAGTCCAGTTCGCGCGCTTGGGCCGTCATGGCGATGCTGCTGGTCTTCATGCTGATCAACTACGCGGACAAGGCCGTGCTGGGGCTCGCCGCCAACCCCATCATGCGGGACCTCGGCTTGAGCCACTCCGAATACGGACTCCTGGCGAGCTCGTTCTTCTTCCTGTTCAACATCTCCGCGATCGCGTTCGGGTTCATGGCCAACCGGTTCCCGGCGAAGTGGCTCCTGTTCGGCATGGCACTGGTGTGGGGACTCACGCAGCTGCCGGTGGTCGCCGGCGCCGGGTTCGCCGGGCTGCTGATCAGCAGGATCGTCCTGGGCGCGGCGGAAGGCCCCGCGCAGCCGGTGGCGATGCACGCCGCCTTCAAGTGGTTCCCGAACGAGAAGCGCAGCATTCCGGGCGCGCTGATCTCCGGTGGCGGCGGTCTGGGCGGTGTCCTGGCCGCGCCGCTGCTGACCTTGGTCATCATCAACTTCGGCTGGCGCTGGGCGTTCCTGTCGCTGTTCCTCGTCGGCGTGCTCTGGTGCGGCGTCTGGGCTTTCGTCGGTCGCGAGGGCACTGCGGACCGGGTGTCGGCGCCGATCAGCGCGGAACCAGGAGCCGTGGAGTCGTTCCGCGTCCCCTACCGCCGAATCCTGCTCAGCGGGACCTGGCTGGCCGGGTTCGTCGGCGGTTTCGGCGCCTACTGGACGTCCACGCTGCTGCTCGCCTGGGTGCCTTCTTACCTCGAAACCTCGTTGGGCTACAGCGCGGTCGCCGCCGGCACGATCGTGACCGCACCCTGGGTGTTGAAGACCGTCGCGACCTTCGGGCAGGGCGCGCTGACGCAGTGGATGATGCACCGGGGCGTGTCCAGCCGGGTGTCGCGGGGAATCCTGGGCGGCTGCGCGGTCTTCCTGGCCGGTTCGGCCATGCTCCTCGTCCCGCTCGTGTCGCACCCCGGTGTCAAGATCGCGCTCATCACGGTGGCCTTCAGCATCGGGGCGGTCAAGTTCGCGATCGGGCAGACGATCAACGCCGAGATCACGCCACCGGCCCAGCGCGGCGCCGTGATGTCCCTGACCGTCGGACTGGTCACCCTCGCCGGTCTCGCCGCCCCGTACGTGACCGGGCGGATCGTCGAAGCGGCGGGAGACCCGACCACCGGTTTCACCATCGCGTTCGCCATCCCGGGGACGCTGATGCTCATCGGTGGTCTGCTCGCCTTCGCCTTCGTGCGGCCCGAACGCGACGCGGCGCGGATCGCGGCGCACGGCCGCCGCATCGACCAGCCGAAGGCGGCGGCGACCCCGACGTGAGTCCCCGCTCCGGCAAGACCCCCGGAGCGGGGCTCACTCCTCCCGCAGGTGCTCCAGCCCCGTCGGGGGCACCGGACCACCGCGCCGGGCGGGGTCGGCGAGCAGGC
>NZ_JBEOVY010000165.1:0-16369 GCF_040295745.1 Saccharopolyspora sp. NPDC002686 | reverse complement strand
CTGTGGTGCAACTCGTTGATCTCACCGGCGATCGCCGGCTCCAACGCCGCGTAGTCGTAATCCAACTCCGGCAGGACGTACTGCTGCGCCATCGAGCCTTCTCCCTTCGCTGTCGACAGACTCTAGCTACTGCCACATTATTGCAACTAGGCGGCATGGAGGCGTTGATCTCATCTACCGGGCGAGTTGCGCAAATGGCCTCGTTGAGCTGCGAAAACCCCGTGGCGAGGGGAAATTTGCCCGGTTGACCCGGCTCGGCGGCGTGGTGCAGCATCCTCAGCGACCCCGCGAGCGGGAGAAGTCCGGTCGAAGTCCGGCGCTGACCCGCAACGGTAGGCCGCGCACGTCGCGGCGAGCCCGATCACCTGCTGGCGAGGGATGACTCCAACGACTGTCGCGGCCTGCGGTCGGGGTCTGGGACGCCTGCGTGCGCTCCTGGTCTCGCGCAACCGCGCACGACCCTGGAAGGCACGGATGCGCCGCACATTCGCCCTGATCCTGGCCGCGCTGTTCCTGGCGGGCTGTTCCAGCGCCGAGCCGCAGGCGAACGGTCCGCGGGTCGAGAACTGCGGCCGCGTCGAGACCTTCGCCGACCCGCCGAAGCGCGTGGTCAGCCTCAACCAGCACGCGACCGAGATCCTGCTGGCGCTCGGCCTGGGCGATCGGCTCGTCGGCACCGCCTTCCCCGACGACCACGTGCCGCCGCCGGAAGTCGCCGCCGGTTACGCCGAGGTGCCGCTGCTGGCCGATCGGTACCCGTCCTACGAGCGGATCCTCGAAGCCGAGCCGGACCTGGTCGTCGGCGGCTACGCCAGCGCCTTCGACGAAGCCGAGGGGCGCGGCCGCGAGGCGTTCGAGCGGAACGGCATCAACACCCTGTTGCTGTCGGAGTCCTGCGCGTCCGCGCCGAGCGGGATGGGCACGCTGCTCGACGACATCACGATGTTCGGCGAGGCGCTCGGACTGCAGGACAACGCGCGTGAGCTCAACGACGGCATCAAGGCGCGCGTGCAGGCGGTCGAGCAGCGCCTGGCGGGCGTGCAGCCGGTCGACGTCTTCGTCTACGACTCCGGCGAGCAGACCGCGTTCACCTTGGGCGGCAACGGTGTTGGCAACGACGCGCTCCGCCGGGCCGGTGGGCGCAACGTCTTCGACGACGTGCCGAAGGTGTTCGAGGACGTCAGCTGGGAGCAGGTCGCCGCGCGGACCCCGCAGGCCGTCGTACTCGTCGACTACCTCGGCGCCCCGGTGCAGAACAAGCAATCCTACCTGGAAGGACACCCCCTGGCCTCGGGCACGCCCGCAGTGCGCGACCGCCGCTTCAGCACGATCCCCCTCGTCGAGCTCACCGAGGGAATCCGCTTCCCCGGCGCCGTCGAGCGCTTGGCCCGAGACCTGCACGGCGCATGAGCAGGCGAGCTCTGCCCAACCGCACCTCAGGGGACCGTGACGTAAGCCAGCCACAAGAAACCGCAAAACGCGAGACCACTCCGGGACGCAACCACCACTGTGAATCGCGGAGAGGCGGGACTGGCATGAGTCGGCGTCTCGTGTTGGTGTACGCCGCGTTGCTGATTGCGCTGGTGGTGGTCGGGGGTCTGGCGGTGTCGTTGGGTTCGGTGCGGCTGCCGCTGGGGCAGGTGTGGCGGATCGTGCTGGAGCCGGTGGTGCCGTGGATCGAGCAGGACTGGACCTCTGCGCGCGCGGCGATCGTCTTCGACTCGCGGATGCCGCGGGTGGTCGGCGGCATGCTGGTCGGCGCCGTGCTCGCGCTGTCCGGCGCGGTCGCGCAGCTGGTCACGGGCAACCCGCTGGCCGATCCGTACCTGCTCGGCGTGTCCGGAGGGGCCGGGTTCGCGGTGTCGCTGACGATCGTCCTGGGCATCGGCGCGGGAACTGTGGGGCTGCCGATCGTCGCGTTCCTCGGTGGTTTGGCGGCGTTGCTGGTCGTGCTGGCGGCGTCCGGGCGTTCCGGGTCGGTGACGACGCTGGTGCTCGGCGGTCTGGCCGTCGGGCAGGTGGCGTTCGCGATGACCTCGTTCGTCCTGCACGCCTTCGGCACCGGTGATCAGGCCAAGCAGGTGCTGTTCTGGATCAGCGGCGGGCTCGGGGGAGTGCGCTGGGATTCGTTGCCGGTTCCCGCCGCAGTGCTGGCGATCGGGTTGATCGCCGCAGTCGCGGCGGGGCGTTGGATGAACGTCCTGCACAGCGGTGACGACGCCGCGGCGGCGCTCGGGATCAACGCGCGGGTGTTCCGGACGTTCTGCCTGATCGCGATCTCCTTGCTGGCGGGGACCGCGGTTTCGGTGGCCGGCGGGATCGTGTTCGTCGGACTGCTGGTGCCGCACGCGGCGACGTTCCTGGTGGGGTCCGAGGCGCGGCGGCTGCTGTCGGTGTCGGCGCTGCTCGGCGCGGTGTTCCTGGTGGCGGCGGACCTGGTGGCGCGGCTGGTCGTCGCGCCGTCGGAACTGCCGGTTGGCGTGCTCACCGCGCTGGTGGGCGGGCCGGTGTTCCTGGTGATGTTGCGGCGTCGACGGAGGATCGCGTGAGCCTGCGGGTCTGCGGCGTCCAGGTTTCCCTGGGCGGCCGACCAGTTCTGTCCGATGTGGACGTCGAGGTCCGGCCCGGTGAAGTGTTCGGGCTGGTGGGGCCGAACGGCAGCGGCAAGACGACCTTGCTGCGCACGCTCTACCGGGCTGTCCGGCCGGTGGCCGGGACGGTGGAGGTCGCTGGTCTGGCGGCTGGTGGACGGCGTGAACTGGCGCGCATCTTGGCCGCGACCACGCAGGAAACGGAAGCTCGCGCGGCGCTGACCGTGCGAGAAGTGGTGTCGCAGGGGCGAGTTCCGCACCTCGGGCTGCTGGACCGGATGAGCGCGGCCGACCACGAGATCGTCGACTCGGCACTGCATTCCACGAGCCTGCTCGACGCGGCGGAGCGCGATGTCCGCGCGCTGTCGGGCGGTGAGCGGCAGCGCGTCTCGATCGCGCGGGCGCTGGCGCAGCAGCCGAAGGTCCTCGTCCTCGACGAACCGACGAATCACCTCGACCTGCGCCACCAGTACGGAGTCCTCGCGCTCCTGCGCTCGCTCGCCCGCGACGGCCTGACGGTCCTGCTGACGCTGCACGACCTGCGCCTCGCCGTGGAGTTCTGCGACCGCTTGGCAGTCCTTGACGAGGGACGGATCGCGGCGACCGGCACGCCATCGGACGTCCTCGAGCCGGATCTCCTGGCCGAGGTCTTCGGTGTCGATGCCCGCCTGACCTCGAACAACGGTCGCCCCTCGCTCGACATCACCGGTGCGATCGGTCAGTTCTAGGTTCAGCCCACGGGCCAGGTGTGCACCGGGGTTCCTTCGTCGGAGAGCGTGATGTAGTGCTCGAGCATGGTGGCCAGGGCCTTCGGGCGGTCCATGCCCCGTTCTTCCATGCGCGCCACGGTTTCCCGTTGCCAGGTCGCGCCGTTTCGGCGGGCCAGGCAGCGCTGCTCGATCACGCCCAGGTAGCGCTCGCGGGCCTCGTCGGAGACCCCGCACGCTTGCAGTCCGTCGTGCGCCATCGGCAGCAGCCGGCGCATCACCAGCTCGTCGGGAGCCACCCAGCCGGTGCCCGGCCAGTACAGGTGGGAGTCGAAACCGCTGCGGGCACCGGAGAACAGGTTCTCCTCCGCCGCGGCGAACGACATTTGAGTCCACAGAGGACGATCCTGTTCGGTGAGCGCCCGCTGGGCCCCGTAGAAGAACGCCGCGTTGGCGACGATGTCCACCACCGAGGGGCCGGACGGCAGCACCCGGTTCTCGATGCGCAGGTGCGGAACCCCGTTCACCAGGTCGTACACCGGGCGGTTCCAGCGCCAGATCGTGCCGTTGTGCAACCGCAGCTCGTTCAGCGTCGGAGCCCGGCCGGCCTCCAGCGCCGCCACCGGATCCTCCTCCTCGGGATCGGGCAGCAGCGCCGGGAAGTACCGGACGTTCTCCTCGAACAGGTCGAAGATCGACGTGATCCACCGCTCGCCGAACCACACCCGCGGCCGCACGCCCTGGTTCTTCAGCTCCTCGGGCCGGGTGTCGGTGGCCTGCAGGAACAGCGGGATCCGGGTCTCGTGCCAGAGCGCTTTGCCCAGCAGGAACGGCGAATTCGCGCCGATCGCCACCTGCACCCCGGCCAGGCACTGCGCGGCGTTCCAGTGCGCGGCGAAGTCCTCCGGGGCGACCTGCAGGTGCAGCTGGACCGAGGTGCACGCCGACTCCGGCAGGATCGAGTTGGCGTAGGAGCGCAGCCGCTCGGTGTGGTAGGCCTCGCCGAGCGGCTCGCCCTCCATGTCCAGCAGCATTTCCTCGCCCCGCGCCAGGAAGATCTGCTCGTTGAGCAGCGAGTAGCGGGGGTTGCGGGACAGCCAGCCCGGGTCGAAGTGCGAGCTGCGCAGCGTCGGGAGCGTGCCGATCATGACGATCTTCGCGCCGACGTCGTGCGCACCACCGTCGGCTCGCCGGAGCGCGCCGCGCATGCGTTCCTCGAGCCTCAGCGCGCTGTCCCCGGCCAGCACCCGCGGTTCCACGTTCAGCTCGATGTTCTGCTGGCCGAGCTCGGTGGTGAACGCCGGTTCGTCGATCTTCTCCAGCACCTCGGCGTTGGACATCGACGGCTCCATGCCCTGATCCACCAGGCACAACTCCATCTCCAGCCCCATCTGCTGGTGCGGGAAGGAGAAGTTGCCCTCGGCGAGCATCCGGGCCAGGGCGTCGAGGCCGCGCTGCATCTTGTTGCGATACCGCTGCCGGTCCACCGGCTTGAACGCTCGATCGTCCACGTGCCGTCCCATGCTGTCTCCGCTCGATCGGCAGCACGTCAGCGCGCAGCGCTGGGGAAACCACCGTGACACATCCGTACCCGCCGAACCAGCGGCCAAAACGGTGTCGCCGAGCGGGGCGCGAGGCGATCACGCAGAGGCGTCGTCGAGGCGCCGGACCTGCTCCGCGGTGGGCTCCGGATCGGTCGCGCGCAGCAGGTCGGCGAGCCGATCGGTGGTGCGGGCGGGGTGGTGACGGTGCGTTGCGCGCGCAGCCGGAGCAGCGAGATCGACGCGATGCGGGCATTACGCAGCGTTGCGATCTCGTCCAGTGCGGTGAGGACTGTGAGGACGCGCTCATCCAGGTGGGCGCGGGCGCCTCCAGCGTGTGAGTGGATCGGCCAGAAGTCGTTGCGCTCCACCAAGTTGTACTTCGCCTGCAGCGTGGTCAACTCCGCCGAACCCTCGCGGCGCGAGGCCTCCAGCGCTCGGCGGGGCCGCGGTGCCGTCATCGGCGCGGGTGCAGCAGTGAATCTTCAGCAGTCGCCGCGATGTTCGCCGGAATCCGGTGCGGGTGGACCGACCGGGGCGGTGGTGCCGGGGTGGGTGCGAGAATGCGGTGCGTGGCGCACATTGTCGAGATCAGCGAGGCCGACGATCCGCGGGTCGACGACTTCCGCGATCTGTCGCGCGCGGACCGCCGACCGGACCGGCCGGGCGGACGCGGGCTGGTGATCGCCGAAGGCGTCGTGGTGGTCGAACGGCTGCTCGCCTCGCCCTACCCGGTGCGCGCGCTGTTCGGGGTGCGCCGCCGGGTCGACGACCTGGCCGAGGCCACCGCCGCCCTCGACGTGCCCGCCTACGTCACGAGCGCTGACGTGATGGCGCAGGTCGTCGGGTTCCACCTCAACCGCGGCGTGCTGGCCGTGGCCGACCGCGCCCCGGCGGTCCCGCCGGCGGAGCTGATCAGCCGGTCCCGCCGCCTGGCGGTGCTGGAGGGCATCGGCGACCACGAGAACCTCGGCGCGCTGTTCCGCAACGCCGCCGCGCTGGGCGTCGACGGCGTGCTGCTGGGCGCGGGCTGCTCGGATCCGCTGTACCGGCGCAGCGTCCGGGTGTCGATGGGGCACGTGCTGCGGGTGCCGTTCGCGCACCTGGAGTCCTGGCCGGAAGATCTCAAGCTGTTGCGCGACAACGACTTCCGGATCGCCGCGCTGACCCCCCGAGCGGACTCGAAATCCCTTCGCGATGCCGGCCTGGACCAGGGGCGGGTCGGGGTCCTGCTCGGATCTGAAGGCCCCGGGCTCACCGACGAGGCGATCGACTCGGCCGACCTGGCGGTGCGGATCCCGATGGCCGGCGGCGTGGACTCGCTCAACGTCGCGACGGCCGGGGCGATAGCTTTCCACGCGATGAGCGGGGCGTGATGCGCGAGTCCGGCTGGGAACTGCACGCGCGCTCCGGGCGCGCGGTGCTGGTGCGCGACACCGACCACGAGGTGGACCCGGGCCGCTTGCGGCTGCCGGACTCCCTGGTCGACGCCCTCCACGAGTGGGCGCACGTCGCCGACGCGGCAAGCTCGCCGGAAACCGCGGACGCCGACCGCGAACTGATCTCGAAGCGCGGACGCCAGCTGGCGGTGCGCCTCGCCGCGGAAACCGGCGGCCAGATCGGCTACCTCGACCCGCTCAGCGGTCGCCTCGACCAGATCGGCCGCCCCCGCCCGGCCCACCCGACCCAGCACCGCCACCCGGTCCCGGCTCCCGCCGACGAACCAACGCCGTGGGGCCCGGGCCTATTCGTCAGCGCGATCATCGCGGCGATCACCACGGTCATCCTGGTGGTGGTGACCCGAGGCCTGGCGGACGTCAGCGCAATCCTGGCAACGGTGGTCAACCTGGCGGTAGCGGCGGGCTTCGCCCCCTCGATCTGGCTAGGTCGCCGAATCGCGGTCTGGCGCTGGGTCGCCTACGGCACAGCAGCAGGAATCGTCCTAGCCTGGCTAGCCCTCCTCCTCAGCCTCCTCGGAGACCCACCCCCACCCCTCTGACCGAGGTTGTCCATCCTCGTCTTGCGTGGCGGTGCAGGCGGCGGAACCACAGACGCTGCGCGTGGTGTTCGGGCATCGCGGCTGTGGTCGCCGGCCGGAATCAAAATTCCATTGAAATGGGATGTCCAATTTCAATGGAATTTGCGGAAGTCGTCCCCGGGCTGGGGTAGGTGTCGCCAGTTGTCGGGGTGTGAACAGGAGAAGGCCGGGGTGAGCTGGTGCTCGCCCCGGCCTTCTGCCGTCTTCGTTCGGTTTAGCGGTGGGAGCGGACTCCGAGGAGGACGTCTTCCCAGGACGGGACGATCGGGTGGCTCTTCCGCCCCCTCCGCGGCTCCGCCGCGTCCGGTGCCTCCGTCCCCTCGGCGGTCGCGCCTTCGGCGCTCTCCGCCGCGGGCTCCGCTTCCGGGGCTCCCGGCTCCGCCGGTCGCTCCGGCGCTCCGGTGTCCAGGTCCAGCGTCGGCGCCTCCGCCAGCGGCGCTGCCGCCGGCTTCGGCGCCTCCGTCAGCACCGATGCTTCCGTCAGCAGCGGGGCCGGCGCCTCCGGCACCGGTGGTGCCGTCGGCTCCTCGGGGCGTTCCTGGCTCTGCTGGTCGAGCTGGAGCGCTTCGCGGGCCAGCTCGGTGACCGGGCGGACCGTGCGCAGCGGACGGTTGGGCGACGGGTCGAGCAGGTCGGCCGCGTGGTCGTCGAGGGGTGCCACGGTGCCGCCGTGCGCGCCGGGGTGGAACACCCAGTGCGCGAGGTTCTCGGAGCGGCCTGCCTGCCAGGTCAGCTGGATGACCCACTTGCCGTCCTCGCCGCGCCAGGAGCCCCAGTCGGCCTCGGCGTACTCGTGGCCGCGCATGCCGAAGGTGTGCGCGACGACCTCGCCGAGGGTCTGCACGTCCGGGCCGTCCTCGCGGACCGGGTGCGCGCGCTGGGCCATCTCGGCGATCTGGCGGCGTTCCAGCAGGACCGGGTAGGCGTAGCGCTCGATGCGGTGCTCGGGGATGCCGGAGGCCTCGGCGATCTGCTCGACGGACGCGCCGGAGCGGATGCGGGCCTGGATCTCGCGCGGCCGCATCTGGGCTTCCATCTCGATCTGGACCTGGCCGAGCCTGGTGAGGTCACCGCGGGCCGCGGCGCGCAGTCGCTCGTCGGCGGGCACGGTGAAACGCTCGCCGTTCTCCGGGTCCTCGCAGATGACGGATTCACCGTCCTCGTCGAGCCCGACCACTCGCAGCGCTCGCATACGCGTGCCTCCCACCGACCTACATGTCACCAAGCTGTGACGGTAACCCGGCGCGCCGCCTTGACGCGGGAGGCACGCCGGGCACGTCGTGTCGCTGTTGGTCGCTCTCCCGGCATCGATCTTGCCGGAAAGGTGCCGCCTCGGCGAACGAGTAAAACCACTCAGGTTTGCTGAGCAATACCCGGAGTGGTTGATTTTTCACTCGGTGTAGTGAGGATTGGGGCAAAACTGCCGGGGCCCGAGCGGACCCCGGCAGCGCTGCGTCGTCAGGAGAGCTGCGAAACCACCCAGTCGATGGACTTCGTCAGCGAGGTGACGTCATCCGGCTCGATCGCCGGGAACATGCCGATGCGCAGCTGGTTGCGGCCCAGCTTGCGGTACGGCTCGGTGTCCACGATGCCGTTGGCGCGCAACGCCTTCGCGACCGCGGCGGCGTCCACCGAGTCGGCGAAGTCGATGGTGCCGACCACCTGCGAGCGCTTCGCCGGGTCGGTGACGAACGGCGTGGCGTACTCCGAGGCCTCGGCCCACTGGTACAGGCGCTGCGAGGACTCGCGGGTGCGCTGCGAGCACCAGTCCAGGCCGCCCTGGCCGTTCATCCACTCGATCTGGTCGGCCAGCAGGAACAGGGTCGCCAGCGCCGGGGTGTTGTAGGTCTGGTCCTTGCGCGAGTTGTCCAGCGCGGTCGGCAGCGACAGGAACTCCGGCACCCAGCGGCCCGAGGCGCCGATCTCGCCGATCCGCTCGATCGCGGCCGGGCTCATCGCGGCCAGCCACAGCCCGCCGTCGGCGGCGAAGCACTTCTGCGGCGCGAAGTAGTAGACGTCGACGTCGGCGGCGTCGAAGGGCAGGCCGCCCGCGCCGGAGGTCGCGTCCACCGCGATCAGCGCGTTCTCGGAGCCCTCGGGGCGGGTCGGCGCGAGCATCACGCCGGTCGAGGTCTCGTTGTGCGCCCAGCCGATCAGGTCGACGCCCGGGTCCGACACCGGCTCCGGGGCGTCGCCCGGCTCGGCCGAGACGACCACCGGGTCGCCCAGGAACGGGGCGGTCTTGGCGGCCTTGGCGAACTTCGAGGAGAACTCGCCGTAGGTCAGGTGCAGCGAGCGCTCGCGGATCAGGCCGAAGGTCGCCGCGTCCCAGAACGCCGTGGTACCACCGACGCCCAGCACGATCTCGTAGCCGTCCGGCAGCGAGAACAGCTCCCGCAGTCCCTCGCGCACCTGGCCCACCAAGGACTTCACCGGCTTCTGGCGGTGCGAGGTACCCATCACGGCAGCGCCCTCGCTGGCCAGCCGGGACAGCTGCTCGCTGCGCACCTTGGACGGTCCGCAGCCGAACCGGCCGTCGGCGGGCTTGAACTCTTCGGGCAGCTTCAAGGTCGTCGGGTCGATGGTCTCGGCCTGCGTCATGCCGGCGCCTCCGGGCGTTGTCGTGGTGATCGAGCAGGGGGCGGGACCGCGCCTCCCCGCGCGCCAGTGGCCTGCTGACCGGCGCCGTTGCCGGTTCGGCTCAAGTGTTGCAGCAGGGTTGACGGCAGGTGAAGCCGAGTCCGCTGCGAACAGCCGCACCGCAACTTACTGCGACCCGCGCTCGATGGCCAGCACTGGATTAGAACCTGTCTGACGCACTCGTTTTGCGTGGCGGCGCGGGTAGCGGAACCTCAGACGCCCCCTGGCTGTGGGATCCCGTTCTTATGTATGTCCAATACACGGCGAACGGGCTGTCCTCGCCAGGCGACGTCTGAGAACCCGCGGCGGTGCCGGTTGCTTAGGTGGGCTAAACGCCTTCGGCGTTTCAAACACAAAGAACACGCTTAGGCGAAGCCAGGGGCGCCGCAGCACTTCTTGTACTTGCGTTCTGAACCGCACCAGCAGGGATCGTTGCGGCCGGGCGGCCACGGGGTGGGTCGGGCTGCCTCGGCGATGAACTCCGCGCGGGTCGACAGCTCCTCCGGCGGGAGATCGAGGGACTCGGCGAAGGCGACCAGTGCGTCGAGGGATCCGGTGGCCAGCAGCGAGTTCGGCTGCTCCGCCAGCGTTCGCTGGACTTCGCGGCGGTGCTGGAGGTGGGTGCGGTCCGGGTGCCAGTCCGGGTACCTGCGCTGGACCTCGGCGAACTCCGCTTCAGGCCAGTAGAGGACCGCGGTCGGGGCCTGCCGGTGGCTGATCTCCTCGATCTGCTCGAAGAACTGGTGGGCGCGCTCCTCGAGGCGGGCGTGCAGCTCGTCGTACTGGTCCGCGGGCAGCCCCAGCTCGCGGCGCAGCACGGCGCGCTGCCGCAGCACCCCGGATCCGGGATCGCCCTGCTCCAGCTCGGCGTCGAGGTCCGGGACGAAGCGGGTGACGCCGACGTTGAGCCACCGCAGCGCCTCCTGCTGCGCGCCGATCGCTTCGTAGCCCGCGGCGGCTTCGGCGTAGGCCCACTCGCAGTCCGAGCCGTCGCGCAGCAGCTGCGCCAAGAGCTGCTCGCCTTCCTCGTGGCGCCCGTGGGTCAGCAGGAAGGTGGCGTAGGAGGCGTGGCCGCTGAGCACGTTGCCGCCGTCGTCGACCTCTGCCGCGGCGGCCAGCGCGCGTTCTTCGCGCTCGTGGTCGCCGGCCATGTGCCAGTAGCCGCCCGCTTCGACGAGGTCGTCGCAGCGCTGGTCGCTGTCCTCGGCGTCCTCTTCCAGCGCTTCGGCGTACTGGACGTAGAGCTCGCGCTGCTCGTCGGTAGGTAATGCCACTTCCCCACGCTACCGCTGTTCCCGGCACACCCGGACATGTCGGGCACTGCCCGGGGCGGGGTGCCGGCCGCAGGCACCCCACCCCGGTGCGCATCAGATCGGGGCGACGAGCTGGCCGAGGTCGTGCCAGCCCTCGACGTCCTGCGGGGAGCGGGGGTCGGGGCCGATGTACTGGGCCGACGGGCGGATCAGCCGGCCGGTGCGCTTCTCCTCCAGGATGTGCGCCGACCAGCCCGCGAGGCGGGCGCAGGTGAACATCGCGGGCATCATCGCGGTGGGCACCGCCGCGAAGTCGAGCACGACGGCGGCCCAGAACTCGACGTTCGTCTCGATCTGCCGGTCCGGACGCCGCTCCCGCAGCACCGCCAGCGCCGCCTGCTCCAGCTCGCGGGCCACCTCGAAGCGCGGCGCGCCGAGCTGGTCGCAGGTGTTGCGCAGGACCCGGGCGCGCGGGTCCTCGGCGCGGTAGACGCGGTGGCCGAAGCCCATCAGCCGGTCGCCGCGGTCCAGGATCGACTCCACCACGCGGCGGGCGTCGCCGGTGCGCTCGGCCTCCTTGATCATCGGCAGCACGCGGGCCGGGGCACCGCCGTGCAGCGGCCCGGACATCGCGCCCACCGCTCCGGACAGGCAGGCCGAGACGTCAGCGCCGGTGGAAGCGATCACCCGGGCGGTGAAGGTGGAGGCGTTCAAGCCGTGCTCGGCGGCCGACACCCAGTACGCGTCGAGGGCCCGGACGTGCACGGGGTCGGGTTCGCCGCGCCAGCGGGTGAGGAACTGCTCGGTGGCCGTGGTGGCCTCCTCGACCCGGGACTGCGGGACCGCGGGCAGGTCGCCGCGCGCGGACTGCGCGACGAAGGACAGCCCGAGCGCGCAGGCGCGTGCGAGCTGATCCCGGGCCTGCGCCTCGTCGACGTCGAGCAGCGGGGCGAAACCGTAAGCGGGCGCGAGCATCGCCAGGGACGCCTGCGCGTCGGCGCGCACGTCGCCGGTGCGGACCGGCAGCGGGGTGCCGTCGGCGACTGGGAGGCCGTTGCCGAACTCGCCGTCCACCAGCAGCGCCCACACGTCGCCGAAGGAGGCGGTGCCCACGAGGTCTTCGATGTCGACGCCGCGGTAGCGCAGCGCACCGCCGTCGCGGTCGGGCTCGGCGATCTCGGTGCGGAAGGCGACAACGCCCTCCAGGCCGGGGCGGAACTCGGGCTGACCTGCACTGCTCATGGCTACCTCGCCTCCTCGCTGGTCGCGTGCGCGCGGATGCGCGGACGCGGGGAGTGGCGGGGTGAAGGCGTCTGGACCACAGTGCACCCGCCGGGCTCGGCGCACAATCCCGGTGCGCGGAAAAAAATCACATGGTGACCCAAGTCACCCGATGTGCCGAAAATTCCGTTAGCGATGTAAAAGTCCGGAAAAATGGTTGGGAAGGGGCAATTATGCGGTATTAAACCCGCAGGACACGGCGGGCATGGCTTTTTTCCGCGTGTTAAACAAGTTTCATGCATCTTGCTCCTCATGAGCGCGACAAGTTGCTCGTCTACGTGGCGGCTCGATTGGCGCGCGAACGGCTGGATCGCGGGCTGAAGCTGAACTACCCGGAAGCGGTCGCGCTGATCACCGACCACGTCGTCGAAGGAGCTCGGGACGGCCGGACCGTCGCCGAACTCATGCAGAGCGGTCGTCAGGTCCTGCGCGCCGACCAGGTCCTGGACGGCATCCCCGAGATGATCCACGACGTGCAGGTCGAGGCGACCTTCCCGGACGGCACCAAGCTGGTCACCGTCCACGACCCCATCACCTGAGCGCGAATCTCCGCCCGGGGCCCGGTTTCGGCCGCGGGCCCGATTCGTCCACGTCTCGACACACATCGCTAGGGAGTTGCCCATGCGGCCCGGGGAGATCATCACCGCGGAGAACCACATCCCGCTGAATCCGGGGCGGGACCGGATCCGCCTCACCGTCGTCAACCGCGCCGACCGCGCCGTGCAGGTCGGCTCGCACTACCACTTCGCCGCGGTCAACCCCGGTCTCGAGTTCGACCGGGCCCAGGCCTGGGGCCACCGGCTGGACGTGCCCTCGGGCACCGCCGTGCGGTTCGAGCCGGGCGTGGCGCGCGAGGTCGACCTGGTGCCGGTCGGCGGCAGCCGGCTGGTGCGCGGCCTGCGCCTGGAGTACGCGGGCGAGCTCGACGCCCGCGACCACGAACCCACCCCGTTCACCTACGGCGAGAAAGGCGAGGGACACCACGGTGAGCACATCGTCCATTGACCGGTCCCAGTACGTCGAGCTGTTCGGCCCGACCACCGGCGACCGCATCCGGTTGGCCGACACCGACCTGCTGATCGAGGTCACCGAGGACCGCAGCCAGGGCCCCACCGGCTCCGGCGACGAGGTCGTCTTCGGCGGCGGCAAGGTCATCCGCGAGTCGATGGGCCAGTCCGCCGCCATCCGCGCCGAGGGCACGCCCGACGTGGTCATCACCGGTGCGGTGATCCTGGACCACTGGGGCGTCATCAAGGCCGACGTCGGCATCCGCGACGGCCGCATCGTGGGCATCGGCAAGGCCGGCAACCCCAGCGCCAACAACGACGTGGACCACTCGCTGGTGATCGGTCCGTCGACCGAGGTCATCGCCGGCAACGGCAAGATCCTCACGGCCGGCGGCATCGACTCGCACGTGCACTTCATCTGCCCGCAGGAGGTCGACACCGCGCTCGCCTCCGGGCTGACCACGCTGATCGGCGGCGGCACCGGACCGGGCGAGGGCAGCAAGGCCACCACGGTCACGCCCGGCGCCTGGAACCTGCGGATGATCATGCAGTCCGTGGACACCATGCCGGTCAACGTGCTGCTGCTCGGCAAGGGCAGCACCATGCGCGGCGAAGCGCTGTGGGAGCAGCTGCGCGCCGGTGCGGGCGGGTTCAAGATCCACGAGGACTGGGGCGCGACCCCGGCGGTGCTGGACAGCGCGCTGCGCGTCGCCGAGGAGTCCGGCGTCCAGGTCGCCCTGCACGCCGACACCCTCAACGAGGCCGGGTTCTACGAGTCCACGCTGGAAGCGATCAACGGCCGCTCGATCAGCGCGTTCCACGTCGAAGGCGCCGGTGGCGGGCACGCCCCGGACATCATCCGGCTCGCCTCGCACGGCAACGTGCTGCCCTCGTCGACCAACCCGACGCGGCCGCACACGGTGAACACCATCGACGAGCACCTCGACATGGTGATGGTCTGCCACCACCTGAACCCGTCGGTGCCCGAGGACCTGGCGTTCGCCGAGAGCCGCATCCGGCCGTCGACCATCGCCGCCGAGGACTTCCTGCACGACCTCGGGGCCATCTCGATGATGAGCTCGGACGCGCAGGCGATGGGCCGCATCGGCGAGGTCATCATGCGCACCTGGCAGACCGCGCACGTGATGAAGCGCCGCCGCGGCTCGCTGCCCGGCGACGGGCGCGCGGACAACAACCGGGCGCAGCGCTACGTCGCGAAGTACACGATCAACCCGGCGGTCGCGCACGGCATCTCGCACCACGTCGGATCGGTGGAGGTCGGCAAGATGGCCGACCTGGTGCTGTGGGACCCGAAGTTCTTCGGCGTCCGCCCGCACATCGTGCTCAAGGGCGGGTTCGCGGCGTGGGCGGCGATGGGCGACGCGAACGCGTCGATCCCGACCCCGCAGCCCTACATCGCGCGGCCGAGCTTCGGTGCGCAGCCGCGCACGGCGGCGGCGAACAGCATGTTCTTCGTCGCGCCGGTGGCACTGGACGCGAACCTGCCCGAGCAGCTGCAATTGAGCTCGCGGATGGTTGCCGTGGACAGCACGCGGGACGTCGGCAAGGCGGACATGCGGCACAACGACGCGACGCCGGACATCCAGGTCGACCCGGACAGCTTCGCCGTCCACATCGACGGCGAGCTCGTCGAGCCGGCGCCGGTCTCCGAGGTCCCGATGGCTCAGCGGTACTTCCTGTTCTGAGCCGGTCGTGCGCGGTGGTGGTGGTCCTCACCACCATCGCCGCGCACGGCACCTGATCAGTGCGATTTCAATGGAAATCGGACCTCTGATTTCCATTGAAATTGCGGACATGTAGCTGGAACGGGTGAGGATTTTCGCTCGTTCGGAAAGGGGAGAGCGGTGCGAGCCGGTCTCGCGGTGCTTGCACTCGCCGATTCCCGGTTCCCCGGCGGGGGACACGTGCACTCCGGCGGCGTCGAGGAGGCGGCCGCCCGGGGACTGATCACGGGAATCGCCGATCTGCGCGAATTCCTGCACGGGCGCCTGCGCGCCGCAGGTGCCCTGCAAGCGGTGTTCGCCGCCGCCGCGGCGCACGCCGCCACCCGCCGGGTCCGAAGTGGACACTGGCGGGAGCTGGACGTCGAACTCGACGCCCGAACCCCGTCCCCGGCGCAGCGGGAGGCCTCGCGCGCCCAGGGGAAGGGGATGATCCGCGCCGGCAAGGCGGCTTGGCCGTCGCCGGTGCTAGCCGAACTGGTGGCCGCGAGCCCGCGGCCACACCACCCGATCGTGCTCGGCGTGCTGGCTGCGACAGCCGGTGCCGGGCCGCAGGAAGCGGCGCTGATCGCCGGGTACCTGTCCGTCAGCGGGCCGTCCTCCGCGGTGGTCCGGCTGCTCGGGATGGATCCCTTCGCGGCCAACGCCGTGGTCGCCGAGATGTCCGACGAGCTGGACCGGATCGCCGCCGAAGCAGCGGCCACCGCCGGGCTGGACCCGGCCGACCTGCCCGCGCCCGGCGCTCCGGTGCTGGACCTGCTCGCCGAATCGCACGATCGACATCACCGGGAAGAGGTGCGTCTCTTTGCTTCCTGAACACGGCCACGGACACGGTCACGGGCACACGCATCCGGTCAACTTCGACCCGACGGCGACCGAACCCGACCCGTTCTCCGCCGAACCCCAGCACGGGCGGCCGTTCCGCCTCGGCATCGGCGGGCCGGTCGGCAGCGGGAAGACGGCGCTGACCGCCGCGCTGTGCCGGGCGCTGGGCCAGGAGATCAACCTCGCCGTCGTGACCAACGACATCTACACCACCGAGGACGCCGACTTCCTGCGCAGGGCCGGGGTGCTCGACACCGACCGGATCGAGGCGGTGCAGACCGGCGCGTGCCCGCACACCGCGATCCGCGACGACATCACCGCCAACCTCGACGCGGTCGACCGGCTCACCGAGCGCCACCCCGGCCTCGAGCTGGTCATCGTGGAGAGCGGCGGGGACAACCTGACCGCGGTGTTCAGCCGTGGCCTGGCCGACAGCCAGATCTTCGTGGTCGACGTCGCCGGTGGCGACAAGGTGCCGCGCAAGGGCGGGCCGGGCGTGACCACCGCGGACCTGCTGGTGATCAACAAGATCGACCTGGCCGAGCTGGTCGGGGCCGACATGGAGGTCATGGTCTCCGACGCGCACCGGATGCGCGGCGAGCTGCCGGTGATCACCCAGTCCCTGACCCGGACCCCCAACGCGCCCGACGTGTCGGCGTGGGTCCGCGAGCAGCTCAAGGTCGGCATCAGTGCGTGAGCGATCCGGTCGTGAGTGCGTAACAGTGTTCGAACACTGTTACGCAC
>NZ_JBEOVY010000164.1:0-16501 GCF_040295745.1 Saccharopolyspora sp. NPDC002686 | reverse complement strand
AGAGCCCGCTCAACCGCTGGCATCGCGGCCGCACCGTGCTGCTCGGCGACGCCGCGCACGCCATGCTTCCCCACCACGGACAGGGCGCCAACCAGACCATCGAGGACGCCGCCACCCTCGCTGAACTGCTGGCCCGCCACGACGACCACACCACCGCGTTGCGCCGCTACGAACAGCTGCGCCGCACCCGCACCCGCCAGGTTCAGCGTTCCTCGTGGGTGGCCTCGGACCTGCTGCACTTGCCTGACGGACCGCAGGTCGGTCGTCGTGACGCCGAGCTGGCCGGCATCGACGCCACGCTGCGCTGGATCCACGGCCACGACGCGGCGGCCGCGGTGATCTGACGCTGCGGCCTTGAACGCCGCCTTCAGCGGTGACTGAGCGTTCTTCGTCCTGCAACGCCCGCCGTCAGCTGGCCAAGGAGTTCGAGGGTGTCGGTGGAGGGGGAATTGTCCTCGGTGGTGACCACGACGAGGGACTGCTCCGGGGAGTGGGTGAGCTGGAGGCTCTGCTGGGTGATGGTGAGCTCGCCGACCAGCGGGTGGCGCAGCCGGAACGAGTCACCCACGCAGGGTTTGGCCCGGTGGTCGCCCCACAGCGCGACGAACTCCGGGCACTTCACCGACAGCTCGCCGACCAGCGAAGCCAGCAGCGCGTCCTCGGGGTGACGGCCTGCGGCGATCCGGAGGCTGGCCACCAGTCCCCGCGCCTTGCGGTCCCAGTCCGCGTAGAGCTCGCGGGTGTGCGGGTCCAGGAACAGCATCCGGACCAGGTTGGGGCGCTGCCCCGGGTGGTCCGGGGCGGTCGGGTCGATGTGCCCGGCCAGCAGGGCGTGCCCCATCGGCGTCCAGGCCAGCACATCGGTTCGCCGGCCGACGACCAGCGCGGGCACGTTGCCCAGCGACCGCAGCAGTTCGCGGGTCATCGCGTTGACGCGCTCCACCGGAGGGCGTTTGTGCGGGCGGGGACGTTGGGCGGCGAGTTCGTGCAGGTGGGTGCGTTCGTGATCGTCCAGGCGCAGTGCGGTGGCCAGGGCGTCGAGCACGCCGTCGGAGGCGTTGGTCGACTGGTTCTGCTCCAGGCGCGTGTAGTACGAGACGCTGACGCCCGCCAGCTGCGCGAGTTCTTCGCGGCGCAGTCCGGCAACGCGGCGGTGACCCGGTGGCGTGATCAGCCCGACGTCTTCCGGTTGTAGACGTGCCCGCCGCGCTCGCAGGAACTCGCCGAGGTGACCTGAACTGCCCATGCCCCCACTATGCCTTCAGCGCTGCCGGTGAGCCTGACCCTGTCAGTGGTACGCACAGCCGGGGCTGGTTGCGGGGACACCACTGGGCGCAGGCTCGGGCAGAGCTGAATCGAGAGCCTTTCGGAGCAATCATGCGAGAAATCGTGCTGGGCGGGGTCGAGATCACCCGGGTCGTCGAGTACTACGGGTCGATCGCGATGGCGCCGTCCGCCTTCGTGCCGGATGCGCCGGCGCAGACGTGGCGGGACAACGAGTCGTGGCTGGTGCCGGACTTCCTGGACCCGGCCGCGGACGAGTGCGTGTGCGCGGTGCAGACCTGGGTGCTGCGCAGCCAGGGGCGGACGATCCTGGTCGACACCGGCGTCGGCAACCACAAGGAGCGGCCGGACACCGAGTTGTGGGACCACCTCGACACCGACTTTCTCGGCGACCTCGCCCGTGCCGGGGTCCGGCCCGAGGACGTCGACCTGGTCATCAACACCCACCTGCACATCGACCACGTCGGCTGGAACACGCGGCTGGAGGGCGAGGACTGGGTGCCGACGTTCCCCAACGCGACCTACCTGATCTCGCGCGCCGACTTCGACTTCTGGAACCCCGCCAACGGCCACCCCTCGGCGCAGCGCCCCGATTCCCGCAACACCTTCCACGACAGCGTTGCTCCGGTGCACCGAGCGGGCCAAACCCTGCTGTGGGAGGGCGAGCACGTCATCGACGACAACCTGCGCCTGGTCCTCGCACCGGGGCACACCCCCGGATCGTCGGTGCTGAGCTTGGATTCCGGTGGTGATCGGGCGCTGTTCATCGGGGACATGCTGCACGCCCCGGTGCAGTTCCTCGAACCCGATGCCAACAGCTGCTTCTGCGAGGACCCGGTCCAGGCGCGGGCCACCCGGCGCAAGGTGCTGGGGCAGGCCGCCGACACCAGCACCCTGGTGCTGCCCGCGCATCTCGGCGGGCACGGCGGTGCGGAAGTCGTGCGGGAGGGCGAGAAGTTCGCCATCAAGTCGTGGGCACCGTTCGCCCGGATCTGACAGGAGGACAACTGGTGTCCGACCCCATCGTGACCACCACCCGCGGAGCCGTGCGCGGAACCACCAGCGGCAGCGTGCGGCGCTTCCTGGGCATCCCGTATGCCGCTGCGCCCCGGGGTATCGACCGGTTCGCCCCGCCTGCCGCGCATCAGCCCTGGTCAGGCGTTCGCGATGCCGGTCTTCCCGGGCCGACCGCACCCCAGGCGCGCCGGGGCGGGTTCGCCGCGCTGGACATGTCACCGTTCTTCGGCCCTGGCTGGGTCCGCGGGGAGGACTACCTCACCGTCAACGTCTGGGCGCCGCAGCAGGCTCAGGGCTGCCCGGTGATGGTCTTCGTGCACGGCGGTGGGTTCGTCTCCGGTTCGACCCGGTCCCCGCTCTACGACGGCAGTGCGTTCGCCCGCGATGGTGTGGTTCTGGTGACGGTGAACTACCGGCTGGGCATCACCGGGTTCCTCGATGTGCCCGGTGCCGCGCGCAACCGCGGACTGCTCGACATCATCGCCGCGCTGCGGTGGGTGCAGGACAACGTCGACGCTTTCGGCGGCGATCCGGGCAATGTCACGGTGTTCGGCCAGTCCGCTGGTGCCACGCTCGTCGCCGCGCTGCTCGCCGATCCCGAGGCCAGCGGGTTGTTCCGGCGCGCGATCGTGCAGAGCGGCAACGGGCTCGGGGCGTTCTCCCCGGAGCAGGCCGCGGTGGTGACCCGCGCGGCGGCCACGGCTCTCGGCGTCGAGCCGAACGCCGCTGGATTCGGCGCCGTACCGGACGAGCGGCTGGTCGAGATCATGCCGGAGCTCGGCGGCCTGGACCTGCAGACGGAGCGGGAGTTCGATCCTCTGGTGGGGCTCACCCCGTTCGACGTGGTTCTCGAGCGCCAGCCCGCCGACAGCGACTTGGCGGACGTGGACCTGCTCGTGGGTTCCAACTCCGAGGAAGGCAACCTCTACCTCGCACCGCAAGGGGATCTGGCCACCTCGACCTCCGCTGACGTGCGCGAACTCGCCACCCGCGTGCACCGGGATCCGGACGCGCTGATCGCGGCCTACCGGGCGCAGCGGCCGGGGGCCGGTCACGGCGAGCTGCGCTCGGCGATCCTCGGTGACGCGATGTTCGCAGCCGGCGGTCGCAGGCTGGCTGATGCCCACGGCAATGCGCACGTCTACGAGTTCGCCTGGGGTTCGTCCGCTGTGGACGGTCAGCTCGGTGCGGCGCACTCGGTCGAGCTGCCGTTCGTCTTCGACCTGCTCGACCTGCCGGTGCTGCGCGGCCCGCGGGGGTTGCTCGGGGCGGGGGATCCGCCGGAGGCGTTGGCGAAGGAGATGCACGCCGCGTGGATCTCCTTCGCCACCACCGGAGATCCCGGCTGGCCCCGGTTGGCGGAAGGGGGCCTTCTGCGGCGTTTCGACGCGGTGTCCCGAACCGCCACGGCCCGCGATCTGTCCATGTGGTGAGCCACCCGAGCACCCTTGATCAGTACTGTCACGGTGACGAAATGATCAAGGGTGCTCGGTCGTCACCGCGGCAGGTCGTCACCCTTGTACGTGGCGGCCTTGAACGCCACCTTCAGCGGGGACCAACCGTTCTCGGTGGTGAAGGGCCCGCCATCGGCTCCGTGGTGCCAGTAGCGCAAGCAGAAGCCGCCCGCGCCCTTGAGCTTGCGCAGACCGCTGTGGCTGACGTTCGGGTCCGAGCAGTCGGGAATGCCGTTGTCGCTGAGATCCTCGTCGTAGCCGTACTTCTGGTGCGCGAAGTGGCCCTTGTCGATACCGGAGTAGTACGACACCGTCTGGTCCTCCAGGGACCCGGCGAGGCTCCAGTCGATCCCGGCGGCCCACGGATCGTCCAGACCCCGGTCACCTCGACCCGGCGCGGACTCGTGCAGCTTCTCGATGAACCCCGATCCGCCCTCGCTCTT
Source organism: Saccharopolyspora sp. NPDC002686 (assembly GCF_040295745.1). Lineage (NCBI taxonomy): Bacteria > Bacillati > Actinomycetota > Actinomycetes > Pseudonocardiales > Pseudonocardiaceae > Saccharopolyspora > Saccharopolyspora sp. NPDC002686. Next base: position 12,303 of record NZ_JBEOVY010000164.1, on the reverse strand, counting down.
CGGGGTCATCTGGTTCCACTGCCCCGTGCAGTTGTCGTCCGGACTGGCATCGGGATTGCTGCACCCGTTGATCAAGCCCTGGTGCGGGGTGCCGAGCGTGACGATGTTGTCCACGGCCACCTTCGGCGGGAACCCCTTCCAGCCCTCACCGGTGCCCAGCACCGCGACGCGGGTGATCAGCCCGCCCATCGAGTGCGCGACGATGTCGACGTTCTCGCCCTTGCTGGTGTAGTTCCGGTAGATGTAGTTCGCGAAGTCCTTCGCGATGTCCTGGATCGGGCGGTCGCGGGTCGCCTCGCCATCACCGATCACGTCATCGCAGTGCTCGGCATCGCCCTTGTAGTAGCCGATCGTGCGCATCGAGGAGCGATCCCGGCCGCCGCTGTCGTGGAAGTACTGCAGGGCCGTGTCCCAGGTCGACTCGTTGCACTTGGTGGGCGGTTCGGGGTTGTAGCCATGCACCAGCAGCATCGTGTTCTGCTTGGCGGCCGGGGCGGGTTCGTCGGCTCCCGCGGCCTGGACCGGTGCCGGGATGCTCAGGGCGAGTCCCGCGGTGGCGAGCGCGGCGATCACTGCGTGCCAGCGTCGGTTGGTCATCGAGCACACTCCCGTCGGTCGACGTCGACGCGCGACCCTGGCAGCGCCCCGCATCCGGACGACATCGCGGCCCGTTGAGCCCAGCACTCCAGTCCTCGACGACGCCCGGCCGGCGGGCACCTGATGTCGGTCCCGCCGACCCTAGGTACGCGAACTCGACATTCGCGGACGAACGCGCAGGTTTCGCTCCCGTGGAGCAGTCAGGTTGCCCCGATCGGATGACCCCGGGCGTTCCCGATCGCCGCGAAAAACCGTTGGCGGATCACGGCGACCACTGCTAGCTTTCCGGAGGCCGTGCGAGAGAACGAGGAGGTGGTACCCGTGAACGCATCGACATGGGTGCTCCCCTCCGGGGTCACGGTCGGGCGATAGGTCGTCCGGGAGCGCCGTCACGAGCACTCCCGAAAGGCACGACCATGCGATTCACTGCCGAACAGCGCCTCGACGACGGTGTCCTCGAGCGCGAGTTCACCCTCGGTGAGGTCCCCGGCATCCTGTGGACACCCGCATCCGCACCGGCACCGCTGATCCTGCTCGGCCACCCCGGCGGACTGCACAAGATGTACCCCCGACTGGTGGGCCGGGCCCGGCGCTCGGCGGCGGAAGGCTTCGCCACGGCCACCATCGAGCTGCCCGGCAGCGGCGACCGACCCCGCTTGGCCACCGCCGAGCAGGCCCGCGCCGACCTGCGCCAGGCACTGGACGCCGGTGAGCCGGTCAGCGACGAGATCGTCGACCGGCTGGTCCTCCCGCTGGTCGACGAGGCGGTCCCGGAATGGCGGGCCGTCCTGGACGCTCTGCTCTCGCTGCCCGAGATCGGCGGCCCGGTCGGGTACTCGGGAGGCGTGATCGCCATCGGCATCCGGTTGGCCGTGGTCGAGCCGCGCATCTCGGCCGCCGGATTCTTCGCCGGGAGTTTCGTGCCCGCCGCCATGCTCGACGAGGCCCGGCAGATCACCATTCCGCTGCACGTCCTGCTGCAGTGGGACGACGAAGGCAACGATCGGCAGCGGGCCCTGGACCTGTTCGACGCCTTCGGCTCCGAGGAGAAGACGCTGCACGCCAACATGGGCGGGCACACCGGCGTCCCGCAGTTCGCGGGGGAGGACGCGGCCAGGTTCTTCGCCCGGCACCTGAAGTGAAGTCGGGCCGGCAGCTCCACGATCGGAGCTGCCGGCCGCGATCATGGAGTGGACTCCACAACCGTCCCGGGTGCGCTGCGCCGCAGCCGGGACGTGACGCTGATGGCGTTGGCGGCCACGATCGCCCCGATGCTCAGCCACTGCGCCACCTGCAGGGGCTCACCCAGCACCACCACACCGATCCCCGCCGCCAGCACCGGGTTGACGCTCATGAAGATCCCGAACGCCGCCGCCGGAATCCGCCGCAGCGCCAGCAGGTCCACCAGGAACGGCACCGCCGAGGCCAGCAGACCCGCCCCGGCCGCGCACACCAGGGCCCCGGCGGTCGGCGGGTGGTTGACCAGCACGAGAACGCCGATCGGCACGAACACCAACCCGGAAACCCCGGCGGCCGCCGCCGAACCCTGCGCGCCCGGCAGCCGCCGCCCCACCTCGCGGTTGAGCAGGATGTAGCTGGCCCAGCACACCGCGGCCAGCAGCGCCAAGCCGATCCCGGCGTAGTCGGTGGTGGGTTGCGGGCGGGTCAGCACCACCACTCCGGCCGCTGCGATCACCGCGCAGCCCAGGTCCATCAGCCGCCGCGAGCCGGCCAGCGCCACCGCCAGCGGTCCCAGGAACTCCAGCGTCACCGCCAGCCCGAGCCCGATGCGATCGATGGCGGCGTAGAGCGAGAGGTTCATCGTCGCGAACACCGCTGCCAGCGCCAGCACGAGACGCCACTGGGGCAGCGTGAACGCCCGCAGCTGCGGGCGTCCGACGCCGAGCAGCAGCACCGCGGCGATCCACTGCCGCACTGCCACCACACCGGCCGGACCGATCACCGGGAACGCCATCGAACCGATCGCCGCACCGAGCTGGTTGGAGAACCCGCTGCCGAGCAGCATCGCGAAACCCGCGCCGCGACCGGCGGTCGCCGAGCCCGCCGCGGGAGCTGTGGTGGTCGTCTGCATGCCGTGAGCTTGCGCCCGGCGACCGCATTCGCAAAATGCATGCGGCGTCGCAGCGATACGCTGTGGTTATGGATGTGGAGTTGCGGCAGTTGCGCTGCCTGGTCGCGATCGTCGACGCGGGCACCTTCACCGACGCGGCCATCGACCTCGGCGTCTCGCAGGCCGCCGTCTCCCGCACCTTGGCCTCGCTGGAGGCAGCGCTCGGCGTGCGGCTGCTGCGGCGCACCAGCCGCGAGGTCGCCCCGACCGCGGCCGGCTCGCGGGTGCTGGCCCGCGCCCGCCGCGTCCTGGCCGAAACCGACGACCTGGTGCGCGAAGCCACCACCGGGCACACCCACCTGCGCATCGGCTACGCCTGGTCGGCGATGGGCCGCCACACCGTGCAGTTCCAGCGCCGCTGGGCGCGGCTGTTCCCCGAAACCGAACTGCAGCTGGTGCGCACCAACTCCGCCACCGGCGGGCTCGCCGAAGGTGCCTGCGACATCGCCGTGGTGCGCACCGAACCCGACCAGCGGCGCTTCGACGGGGTGATCGTCGGGTTGGAACGACGTCACCTCGCGATGGCCGCCGACGACCCGTGGGCGCGCCGCCGCTTCGTCCGCCTCGCCGAGATCAGCGACCGGACGGTGCTCATCGACCGGCGTTCGGGCACCACGACCACCGACCTGTGGCCACCGGAGAAGCGACCGGCCGTGGAGTACACCCACGAGGTCGACGACTGGTTGACCGTGATCGCCACCGGTCGCTGCGTCGGCATCACCGCGGAAGGCACCGTCGCCCAGTACCCCCGGCCCGGTGTGGTGTTCCGCCCGGTGCGCGACGCCGCGCCGATCCCGGTCCGGCTGATCTGGTGGCGCGACGACCCGCACCCGCTCGCCGACAAGGCCACCCGGCTGCTCACCGAGCTCTACGGGACCCCGGAGCGGGCGTGATCCGCCATGCCGGCCAAGTCGTGTCCAGGCTGACGCGGTCACCGATTGGCGGCCAGCACTGCTGCGAGGCCTTCTCGGAGGTCCTTGACGAAGTACTGGGGAACCTCCAGCGACGGGAAATGCCCTCCGGCTTCGGGTGACTTCCACCGGACGATCTGCCGGTACCGCTCCTGCGCCCAGGGGCGCGGGCACTTCTCGACGTCGCGGGGGTACATGGTGAGTGCTGAGGGGACGTCGACCCGGAGTTCGGGGTCCAGCGAGTTGTGGCTTTCGTAGTAGATGCGGGCCGCCGATGCGCCGGTCCGCGTCAGCCAGTACAGGGTGACGTCGTCGAGAATCCTGTCCCTGGACATCGTTTCGAACGGGCTGTCCTCGGTGTCCGACCACTCGGCGAACTTGTCGAGGATCCAGGCGAGGAGCCCGACCGGTGAGTCGACGAGCGAGTAGCCGATGGTCTGCGGTCGGGTCGCCTGCTGCTTCGCGTACGCCGCGCGGTGGCGCCAGAAATCACGGGTTTCCTCGACCCACTCGCGCTCGACCGCCGTCAGTCCGTCGGTTGTCAACCCGGGCGGTCCTTCCGCGAACGTGGTGTGGATGCCGAGGACGTGTGTGGGGAACCGGCCACCGAGAACTGTGGTGATGTTGCCTCCCCAGTCGCCGCCGTGGGCGGTGAACTCGCTGTAGCCGAGCCTTCCCATCAGTTCCACCCATGCGGCCGCGATCTTCTCGGTTCCCCACCCGGTTGTGGCCGGCTTGTCGCTGTAACCGAAGCCCGGTAGCGACGGGACTACGACGTGGAACGCCGGCGCATCGGCATCTTTCGGATCTGCCAGCTCGTCCACTGCGTCGATGAACCGAACGATGCTGTCCGGCCAGCCGTGCGTGAGGACCAGAGGAGTGGCGTCCGCGCGGGCGGATCGGCGGTGCAGGAAGTGGATTCCCAGACCATCGATGGTCGTGCGGAACTGGCCGATGCGGTTGAGGCGCTCTTCGAACGACCGCCAGTCGTACTCGGTGCGCCAGTAGTCCACGACGTCGACGAGGTCGGCGAGCGGAACGCCCTGGTCCCATCGGCGGGCGTCGGGTGCGGCGCGGTGGACCGTCTCGGCCTCCGGTAGCCGCGCCGCGGCCAGTCGCGCGCGCAGATCGTCGAGCTCGGCGTCAGTTGCGTGGGCTTCGAATGCTTGCACGTCGCTGGTTGGACGGGGCATGAGACCTCCTGGCCATGGTGGAACCGGCTAAGGCGGTTCTACCTGTCTTCATGCCGGTGTGCAACCTGCTAAGGTGGTTCCATGCGTGCCGAGTTCCCCGAATTCCGCCTCGGTAACGTGCTGGCGACCAGCTTCACGGCGACTCTGACGGAGCGTCAGGGCGACGCGGTCGAGCGCATTCCCACCCCGCACCGGCTCATCGACTGGCTGGCGGTGAACGACCTCGCCGTGGACTCCTGCACCACCGCCCAGCTCGACCTCGCTCGGGAACTGAGGGAATCGATCCACGCCGCCGCCACCGCGACCGCGATCCAGGACGACCTCCCCGCATCTGCTGTCCAAGTCATCAACGACTGCAGCGCTCAGGGTCGGGCCGCGGCTGTCCTGACGCCTGAGGGCAAGCGGCGATGGCAGCTCAGCTCGGCTTGCAGCGTGGAAGATGCCCTCAGCGTGATCGCCGCCGACGCGATCAGCATCATCGCAGGCGAACGAGACGGAAAACTGGCCTTGTGCGCCTCACCGACCTGCCGCGCCGCCTTCTTCGACACCAGCCAAAGCCGCACCCGCAAGTGGTGCGACATGAACACGTGCGGGAATCGTCAGAAGAAAGCGCGCTTCCACGCCAAGCAGCGCGAGAACGGGACTGCCGCACGGGCGGACGTCAGCTGATCTGGCTTGGCCGCGGAATCCTGATTGCTCCGCGGCATGGGTGATCGCTGCTCACCCGGAGGTCGGGTGGTCGCCCGCGAGCTCGGCCAGTGCGGTCACCGTCCGCCAGTTTCGGGCGGTCAGCTCCACGCCCAAGCGGCGCTGGAGGTAGGCGGCGGTGACCTTGGAGCGCCCCGCACCGGCCGGGTAGTGCAGGTACAGCTCGCGGCCTCGCAGCAGCATCTGCTCGGAGGCTCCAGCAGGCACGTCCAGCGCCGCGACCCGTTCGGCATCAGGCTCGGCGGCCAGGAACGCCACGTGCAGCTTGGCCAGGTCGTCCTGCTGCCCGGCGAAGGGGTGGGATTCGGCCACGGCGGTGATCTCGGCGGCGGTGCGGACCAGGACCGCAGTGTCCAACCCCAGGTCGGTGGCCAAGTGGGCTCGTACCTGCTGCTCCACCACCCGCGGGTCGTGTTCTGCGGTGGTGAACACGACGTTGCCGCTGCGCAGGTACGTCGTCACATCACGACCACCGAGGTCGCTGATCGCGGTTCGCAGATCAGCCATGGCGAGACTGCCGCGCGATCCGAGGTTGACCGCGCGCAACAACGCGACGCAAGTAAGCACGGCAGCAATCCTTCCACTACAACCCCGATCAGCGCTGGACATCCCCGCGACGCCCCCGGGATCGGACGGCCCGGTGGTCCGTACGATGACCGGGCACGGTTCCCGAGCAGGAGAGGCTCAGCACGATGGTGGAGTGTCAGGTCGCCGTACTCGACGATCCGGTGGGTGAGTCGCTCCGCGGGAACCACGCGCACCTGGCTCGTCGAATCGGCCGGGCCGCCACCTACGCGCCGGGCGTTGCGACGTTCTCGTCGATCACCTCGGAGCCGGACGCCTGGAACGACCTGGCCCGGTTGCTCGGGCCCGGGCAGTTCGCCGACATGTTCAGCTGCGCGGCAACACCGCCGTCGGACTGGGAACCGGTCTTCGAACTCGACGGTCTCCAGATGATCTGGGCCGGCCACGACCGGCCGGATCCCGCGGCGACCACCGGTGTGGTCGAGCTGGGTGAGCAGGACGTGCCGGACATGCTGGACCTGGTCGAGCGGACCCGTCCGGGCCCGTTCTGGTCGCGCACCCGCGAACTCGGCACCTACCTCGGCATCCGCGACGGCGGTGCGTTGGTGGCCATGGCCGGTGAGCGACTCCGGCCGCCGGGCTGGACCGAGATCAGCGCCGTGTGCACCGCGCCCGAAGCGCGCGGGCGAGGCCACGCCGCCCACCTGATCAACGCACTCGTCGCGCGCATCGTGGCGCGCGGTGAACGTCCTTTCCTGCACGTCGTGGAAACCAACACCGGCGCGATCGCCCTCTACGAGCGGTTGGGCTTCGAAACCCGCAAACGCGTGACCTTCCGGGGATTCCGCACGCCGTGACGGCCTCCAGCGGCCTCATCGCTCAGGCGGGGCCGGGAGGTAGGAGACCAGCAGGTCGTCCACTGAGTACATCAGCTCGGTGCGGCCGCCGAACAGCGCGTGCACACGGGCAGCGTGGTCGCGCATCGCGGTATCGAAGTCCTGGCCGGCCAGCAGCAGTGCCGCTCCGTCGAGGAGCGCGGGCAGGTCTGCGTCGATGCGGGCCGCCGACATGCTCGGGGAGCGGGGACCGTCGTCCTCGACCGGGTCGGGGGTGTTGCCCAGCAGCAGGTAGCAGGGGAAGCGCTGCAGGTCGGGCAGCACGGAGTGGAACGGCACGCCGGGGTTGAAGTAGTACTCGGCCCAGTCGTTGCCCGCCAGCGCCAGCCACGGTGTGCCCGCGGCCATCGCGGCGAAGGCGAATCCGCTGTGCGGGGACAGCAGCATGTCGCAGCGCTGCAGCGCGGCCAGCTGCTGCGCCAGCGGGACGTCGACGGCCCACACCGCGTGCGGGGCGACCTCGGCCAGGGCTTCGAACTCCGCGCGGGTGAAGCCGGTGCTGGTGCGCCCGTCGTCGGCGTGCTTGCCGGTCAGGCAGAACCGGGCCTGCGGCCAGCGTTGCGCGAAGGCCTCCAGGACGTGCTGCCACGACGCCAGCGACGGGTAGCGCCAGCGTTCGGCGCTGCCACCGGGCAGCACGGCGATCGTGGGGCCGTCGTGGTCGGGCAGCAGCTCGGCGGCCCAGTCCCGGGCGGGCTGCGGCAGCGCCAGCCGGAGCGGGTTGCGCGGTCGGTAGGACGGTGCGGGTGCGCCGACCTGGGTGTGGCCGTTGGTGGTGCGGAAGTGCTGGGCGGCGAGCTCGTAGTAGTGCTTCAGGCCGGGGAAGTACTGGTGCTGCCAGGCCTGGTGACCGCGCGGGTCGTCGACTACCCAGTCCCACTCGGCCGGGACGTGCGCCAGGACCTCGGGACCAGGGGGCTCGAACACGTCGATGTCCACTGTGTACACGTCGTCGATCGCGTCGCACCAGTCGGCCAGCTGCACCGCGGTCGCGGAGTTGAGCACCACCCCGATGCGCCGGTCCGGATCGGCCCGCCGGTAGCCCAGGGCGTACTGCAGCGCCTCCACGGCATGCCCGACCGGGTGGCAGTAGACGAAGTTGACCAGCAACGACTCACCCACGACCTCCAGGTTAGGGGCCGCAGCAACCGGTTTTCCGCTTCACAGCCCGCCGGCGACGCGCAGCACGGCCCCGCTGGTGTAGGCCGATTCCGGACCGAGCAGCCAGCCGATGGCCGGCGCGATGTCCTCGGGTTCCCCGGCGCGGCCCATCGGCACTCGCGACACGGCGGTCTCGAGGCGTTCGGGAACACCGGCACCGGCGTGGATGTCGGTGCGCACCAGGCCCGGTGCCACCGCGTTGACCCGCACCCCGTCCTGGGCGAGCTCCTTGGCCAGACCGGAGGTGAAGGCGTCCACCGCGGCCTTGGCGCCGGCGTAGTGGACGTACTCGTGGGCCGCGCCGAGCGTGGCGGCACCGGAGGAGACGTTGACGATCGCCCCGCCTGGCCCGCCGCGCCGGGTGGACATCACCTGCGCGGCGCGGCGCGAGCAGAGCACGGTGCCGAGGAAGTTGACGTCGATGACCTGCCGGATCACCTCGACCGGGGTGTCGGCCAGGTCGCCGACGTGCGCGGTCAGCCCGGCGTTGTTGACCAGACCGGTCACCGGGCCCAGCTGCTCGGCGGTCTCGTCGAACAGCCGGTCCACATCGGATTCCTGGCTGACGTCGGCGCGCACCAGCACGCAGCGCCCCCCGTGCGAGGTGACCTGGTCCGCGACTTCCTCGGCGCTGCTGCGGTTCCCGCGGTAGCAGAGCGCGAGGTCGTGTCCGGCGCGGGCCAGCCACAACGCGGTGGCCGCGCCGATTCCTCGACTGCCACCGGTGATGATGGTGATGGGACGCATCCGCTGATCATGCCATCCGCTTCCGAACCCCCACCGGAATCCCGGATGTCCCCCGCCGGTCGGCAGTGGACGCGTGTCGAGTTCGCAACACCCCGGGTGATGCGGAAATTCCGCATTGACTTCGAGTTATCTCGAAGTTCGAGCATCGGCACATGACTGTTGATGAGAAACGACGAAATCGCGCCGGGGCGCGGGAGTGGGCTGGACTGGCCGTGCTCGCGCTGCCGCTGCTGGTGCTGGCCATGGACGTCAGCGTGCTCTACCTCGCCGCGCCGCACCTGACCGCGCAACTGCGCCCGACCAGCACCCAAGCGTTGTGGATCATGGACGCCTACGGGTTCCTCATCGCCGGGTTCCTCGTCACGATGGGCACGTTGGGCGACCGGATCGGCCGTCGTCGGCTGCTGCTGATCGGTTCAGCCGCCTTCGCCGCGGCGTCGCTGCTGGCCGCGTTCGCCCCCAGTGCCGAACTGCTCATCACCGCCCGCGCGCTGCTGGGGATCACCGGGGCGACGCTGATGCCCTCCACCCTGGCGTTGATCCGCACCATGTTCACCGATCCCGCGCAGCGGTCGGTGGCGATCGCGGTGTGGATGACGACGTTCACCGCCGGTGTGGCGGTCGGCCCGCTGATCGGCGGGATGCTGCTGGAGGCGTTCTGGTGGGGTTCGGTGTTCCTGCTGGCCGTGCCGGTCATGGCGCTGGTGCTGCTGCTCGGACCGTGGCTGCTGCCCGAACACCGTCCGCAGCACGCAGGTCGGCTCGATCCGGTCAGCGTGCTGTTGTCGCTGCTGACGATCGTGCCGGTCGTCCACGGGTTCAAGGAGATCGCCCACCACGGCCCCGACCTCGTCCCACTGGCAGCGCTGGTGACCGGAGCGGTCGCTGGAGCGCTCTTCGTGCGCAGGCAGCGGCGCATGTCCGACCCGCTGGTGGATGTGCGGCTGTTCAACAACCGCACTTTCAGCACGGCGCTGGTGCTGCTGCTGATGGGACTGCTGGTGGTCAACGGGGTGTTCTACCTGGTTCCGCAGTTCCTGCAAGGCGTCGCCGGGCTCTCGCCGCTGCGGACCGGGATGTGGTTGACGGTCGTGGCCATCGCTTCGGCCGGCTCCTCGCTGCTGGCTCCCGTGGTGGCACGGAGGTGGGGCCCGGCACGGGTGATCGCGGCGGGTGCGGTGATCTCGGTGGTGGGCTTCGTGCTGTTCACCGCGCTCGACGGCAGCAGCGCGCCCGCTGCCGTGCTGGCCACTGCGCTGGTCACCGCCGGGTTGAGCCCCATGGGTGTGCTGACCACCGATCTGGTCGTGGGCAGCGCACCACCGGAGCGCACCGGGGCGGCTGCGGCGCTTTCGGAGACCAGCGGTGAGCTCGGCGTCGGACTCGGCGTGGCGGTGATGGGCACGATGGTCACGGCCGTCTACCAGGCGCAGATGTCGGGCGCACCGGCTCAGGCCGGGGAAACCCTCGCGGGAGCGGTCGCGCTGGCCGAACAGCAGCACGCTCCGACCACCGCTGGTGTGCTCGAGGCTGCTCGGGAGGCGTTCACCAGCGGGATCAACATCGTGGGGATCATCGGTGCGGTGGTGCTGGCCGGTTTGGCCGTCGCGGCGATCGGGCTGCTGCGTCCGGCACCGGACAACAGCTGATCACCAGTGCCCGGGGCGGTCCAACCTGGCGGGGATCTTAGTTGTGGCATCGCCCTTGGCGGCGTTGACCTGGGCCTGAGTGAGGAACAGGGCGTCGGTGAGGTCGGCGCCGCGCAGGTCGGTGTCGCGGAAGTCCGCGCCGATCACATCGGCCGAGCGCAGATCCGCTCCTCGCAGGTCAGCGGCGATGAGCAGCGCTCCGCGCAAATTGGCGCCCCGCAAGTTCGCACCCCGCTTGGAGGCACCGATGAGGTCGGCGCTGCGGTGGTTCTTGGTGCGCTCGCCGACCTCGGCGCGGACCAGTTCGCTGGTGCGCACCAGCAAGGTGTTGACGTCCTGGCGCACCGCGGCGACATCGACCCCGGTGATCGTCTCGGCGTCGCTGCGGGTGAGCGCGTCGACCTCCTGCGCCGCGCGGCGCACCTCGTCGTGCACGGCACTGGCGGCCGGGCGGGTCAGCGCGTCGGCGAGGTACCACAGCAGTTCGTGCAACTGGCGCATCACGGCGAAGGCGGTGAACATCTGCCCGGAGCTGTCCGGGTGCTGCCGCCAGTCGCGGTCGGTGAAGGTCACCTGGGTGACCTTCTGGCCCGCGCCGAAGCAGTCGAAGACCGTGCACCCGGAGAAACCGCGCTCGCGCAGGTGGGCGTGGATGCCGCAGCGGAAGTCCGCCAGCAGGTTCGTGCACGGCGTTCCTGCGGCCTTGTCGACGGCGAAGTCGGCGGAGGCGGCGAAGGGCAGGGCCACGCAGCACAGCCCGGCGCAGCTGCTGCAGTCGGCGCGCAGTGCGAGATCGGCCGGGGTGGGGTTCGGGTGCGACAACGCGGGGGTGCTTCCTGGTCGACGTGCGGGGGTGCGCCCATTGTCCCCGACCCGGGTCGTCGAGGTCGGCTTCGGTACCGTCCAGGCATGGGTGAGGTGGCTGCCGAGCAGGACGGGGTGTGCCGGTACCCGGGGTGTTCGCGGGAGATCGTGCGCAGTTCCGGGCCCGGGCGACCGGCGGAGTACTGCGACCTTCCCGAGCACACCCGGTGGCGGGCCTGGAAGCAGCGGCAGCGCCTGCAGGCCGCGCAGGAACAGCTCCCCGACGTCCCCGCGCCGTCGGCGGAGTACGACGGGGCGCGGGTGCGGGCCGAGGAGCTGGTGCGGCAGTACCGCCTCCTTTCGGAGCAATTGACCCGGAATCTTCGCGCCGGGCTCGACGAACTGGCTACGATCACCGATCCCAGCGCGGCCGAAGCGCAGATCCAAGCAGCCCAGGCCGAGGCCGCGCACCGCATCGCGCAGGCCGAGCAGGCCTTGGCCACCGCGCAGCAGCAGCGCCGCGAGGCCGAGCAGGCGCGCACCGCCGCCGACGAAGCGGCCGAGGACGCCGCTGCCGCTGCCGAACAGGCCGGTCACGACGCCGAGCGCGCCCGCAAGGAACGGGACGATGCCGTGGAGCAAGCGCGAGCAGCCCAGCAGCAGGCGCAGCAGGACGTCGAAGCCGCCCGCAACGAAGCCGAGGTCGCCAGGACCGCCGCCCGCCGCGAAGCCGACGAGCAGGTCGCCGAAGCGCGCGAGGCCATCGAGCAGGCCAAGGCCGCGGCCGCGGCCGAAGTTCAGGCAGCGCAGGAACGAGCCCGCGAGCAGATCGCTGAGGCCGGGCGGCAACAGGCCGCGGCTACCGAGCGCGCGGCGCGTGCCGAGCAGTCCGCCGAGACCGCGCAGGCCCAGCGAGGACGAGGACGTAGACGTTGATCACCCACAGCACCTCGTCCAACGAGGCCCGCAGGACGTCGACGA
>NZ_JBEOVY010000163.1:0-16548 GCF_040295745.1 Saccharopolyspora sp. NPDC002686 | reverse complement strand
GGGACCACCACGTGCCGGGGTTCCAGCGATCCGGCCGCCGCTTCCGGCAGGAACGGCTGGTAGGTCATGTGCGGCTGGGTGTCGATCACGGTGCGCAGACCAGCATCCGCTCGCCGCTGGTCAGCGGCAGGCGGGACAGGATCGAGGCGGCCGGGCTCAGGCTGGGCGGGTCCGGCCGGCGCGCGCCCTTGGGCGTGCCGGTGGTGCCGGAGGTCAGCACGATCATCCGGGCGTGCCGGCGCGGTTTGGCCGGGCGCCGCGGCGAGGACGTGGCGATCAGGTGTTCCAGCGTGTCGCGCCGGGTGGTGCCGTCGGTCCAGGCCAGCACCTGGTCGACCTCGTCGGGCAGCTCGGGCAGCTGGGCGCGGAACTCGGCGTCCAGGACCAGGACGCCGACCTGCTGCTGGGTGATCACGTCGGCCAGCTGCTGGCCGCTCAGCCCGGTGTTGAGCAGCACCACGTCCACGCCGAGCTTGGCCGCGGCCACCATCGTCTCGACCGGTCCGTGGTGGTTGCGGCACAGGATGCCGATGCGGGTGCCGCGCTTGACGCGCTTGCGCAGGCCGTTGGCCAGCCGCGAGGTGCGCTGCTCGAGCTCGGCGTAGCTGAACGCGCCGCGCTCGTCGATCACCGCCGCGCGGTCCGGGTACCGCACCGCGCCGATCGCGAAGCCGAGCGGCGGGGTGATGCCCCAGTGGCGCCAGGCGCGGACGATCCGCAGCACCTTGTCCGGCCGCAGCGGCCGGACGACGCCTTGCTTGGCCAGGATGAACGTCGTGTGCAAGCCCGGCACCACGCGGTGGAGCACGTTCCCGACCCGCTGCCTCAACACGCTCACGCATCCACCTCTCGGTCGCAGAGCTACTCGAGAGTAGATACTTACCCAAACAGCTCGGTGCTGGGAAGAGGCCGTCCCGGTCAGTCCTGATCGGCCGCCGACACGACCGCGTCGCGCAGCACCGCCCGCAGCCGTCCGACCTCCAGCGGCGAGAGCACCGCGGTCTCGCCGGGGGGCGCCACCAGCACGACGTCCCCCTGGTTGATGAACACCGACAAGTCCCGCCGCCTCCCGGCGACATCGCGGCAGCTCACGTGCCACTCCTTGGTGGGCTCCACGATTCCCCAGCCTCCCCTGGTGCAGTGCGCGCCTCCCGCGCGGTGTTGATCGAGGGACGGCGCAACGCACCAGGCGTGACGGCGGTTTTCGGAATATTCCAGAAATCCCAGCTCAGGCACCAAAAAGGCGCCGGGCGACTGCCCGGCGCCAACGTGGTGCTCGAGGCGATCAGACCGGTCGGACGACCAGGCCCTCGGGCTCAGCGGTGAAGGTGACCGCGCCTTCGAGGTCGGCGATCGGGAGCTCGTCGCGCACCAGTCGGTGCGGCGCCTCGGCCGTCTCCACCCGGAGCTCGGCAGTGGTGATCGACTGCTCGGCGATGCCCGCGCCACCGACCTGCACCTGCAGCTCGTGCCCCTGCACGGCCACGGTCAGCCAGCCGCCGGTGAGGGTCAGCTGCTCGCCGTTGTAGGTGAGCGTCAGCTGGCCGGCGGGGTCCTCGGAGCGCACCGCGACGTGCGAGAGCGCCACGTCGCGCTTGCCGGAGTCACCGGCCAGCGCGATCACGTCGCGGGTGACCTGCTCGCCCGCGGTCTCGCCCGGCTTCGGGCTGAGCACCGGGGCGCGCAGCTGCGCGGCGATGCGGTACGGCTGCCACGACTCGGCACCGATCAGGTTGACCACCGCGGTGACGTCGACGTCGGCCAGCAGCCGGTCGCTGCCCACCGCCGGAGTCACCTCGATCGAGGGGACGTCGCGCTGCTCCAGCAGATCGCGCAGCGCCTTGGCGCGCAGTCGGCTGTTGCGGTCGAAGCCGCGGGTGATCGCCACGGTCCCGGATCCGGCCGCGGCGACCGCGGCTTCGGTCAGGTCCGCCAGCGGAGCCCAGATCCGCGCGGGATCCTCCGGTCGGCGGGGCCGCCGGGAACGGGCGAAGCTCGGTGCATCGGTCGTGGTTTCCATCATCGCCGAGTTTAGTCCTCCACGAAGGGTCCCCTTGCCCGCCGGTGGGCCCCTTCACCGTGTGAATTCGATCGCTTTCTCCTGATCTCCGGACCACGATTGCGCCCGCGGTGGTGATCGGGTCGACCGGTGCGCTGATTTCGCCGACTGCGAAGGGGATTCCGCTGATCGCGTAAGCGGGCGCGGCGGTGTGGCCGCGGTCATACCGTGATCGCATGAACTCACCGATCACCGGCACCGCTGCGGGCGTGCCGTTCACCGCCTTGCCGCCGGCCACCGGTGGTCCGGCCCCGCTGATCGTCACCTGGCACATGCTCGACGCGCCGAGGTCGGACGCCGCGTTCGCCGCTGCGCTGCCGATGCACGACGTGCCCGCGTGGCGGGTGCACCTCGCGATGCCGATGTGCGGGGCGCGCATGGTCGACGGCAGCATGGACGCCGGTTTGGCGCTGCTCCGCGAGGATCCGCTGATGTCGGTGTTCCACCCGTTCGTCCAGCAGGCGAGCGAGGAGCTCCCGGCCGCGCTGGACTCGATCCGCGCGCAGCTGCCGGTCGACGACGGCCCGATCGGTGTGCTCGGCGGCTCGCTCGGTGGGGCCGTTGCGCTGCGGATCCTCGCCGACACCGCGATTCCGGTCTTCGCCGCAGCCGTGGTGAACTCCGCTATCCGGATCCGGACCGTCGTCGACATGTTCCCGGGCGAGTACTCCTACGACGCCGAATCCACCCGGGCGGCCGACGACCTGGACTTCATCGCCAAGGCGGGCACCATCGCCGAGCGCGCGCCGCTGCTGGTCGTCAGCGGCGAGCTCGACGATCCACCGCTGCGCGCCGACGCGGTGAGCCTCGTCGACGCCGTGGGGGAGGGTGCCGAGCTCCTGTCCGTCCCGGGCCTGGCGCATGCGCTCGCCGACGAGCCCGGCATCGAGCCCGCGCCGCAGCTGCCGCTGGCCCGCGAGGTGGACGCCGGCCTGACCGCCTGGTTCCGCCGCCACCTCCTCTAGGTCGCTGTTTCCGCAGGTCACCACCCGTGAGTACTTTGAGTTGCTATAGCCCCCCAAAGTGCTCACGGGTGATGACCAGGCGAAACGCCGCGCTGATCGAGTTGGTGCTTTGGTCCGGTTGGCCGTGGGCCATTGGGTTGGTTCGGTTTCGCGCTCCTTGTTGGCGCGGACGGCCGGGGTGATGCTGGGGTGTTCGCGGAAAGGGGGGCGCGGATGACCGAGTTGGTGTTTCCGGAATTGCGGCGTCGTCCGGTGGCGAACCGGGCTCCGGTGCGCGGGGTGCTGGTGCGGTGGCTGGCCGCCGACGGGAGCGCTGTGCACGTCGGTGACCGGTTGGCCGAGGTCGGGACGGACGGCGAGGTCGTCGGGTGGGTGCTGGCGCTGGCCACCGGGACGCTCTGGCACCAGGCGCGGGCCGGTGAGGTGCTCAGCGCCGGTGCGGTGGTGGGGCTCATCGACTGATGACCCCGTCTCGGGTTAGGTTGGTGCGAGTGACGCGGGGTGCCCGGTTCCGGCCGGGCTGAGATCAGACCCGTCGAACCTGACCTAGCTCGTACTAGCGGAGGGACGTCATGGTTCCGAACGTGCTGACCATCGCGGGGACCGACCCCAGCGGTGGCGCCGGAGTCCAGGCAGACCTGAAGGCCTTCTCGGCGCACGGCGCCTACGGCATGTCCGTGATCACCGCCCTGGTCGCGCAGACCACCACCGGGGTCGCCGAGGTGCACGAAGTGCCGCCGGAGTTCATCACCTCGCAGCTGGTCACGCTGCTCGACGACGTGCGGGTGGACGCGGTCAAGATCGGCATGCTGGCCAACGCCGAGGTGATCCGCGCGGTGGTCGGCGTGCTCGACCGCTACGCGCCGCGGCACGTGGTGCTGGACCCGGTCATGGTCGCCAAGAGCGGGGACCGGCTGCTCGCGCCGGACGCGGTCGGCGCGCTGCGCGACGAGCTGCTGCCCCGGGTCGACCTGATCACCCCGAACCTGCCGGAGGCGGCGGACCTGCTGGAGGAGCCGGAGCTCGTCGGGGTCGACGGCATGGCCGCGCAGGCCGAACGGCTCGCCGGGCTCGGCGCCAAGCAGGTGCTGCTCAAGGGCGGCCACCTGTCCGGAGAGTCCAGTGTGGACCTGCTGTACGGCGACGGGGTCGCCGAGTTCCTGACCAGCGAGCGGGTCGTGACCACCAACGACCACGGCACCGGGTGCACCCTCTCGGCCGCCATCGCCGCGCTGCGCCCGCAGCGCCCGGACTGGCTGACGGCGGTGCGCGAGGCCAAGGAGTACCTGACCGAGGCGCTGCGCGCGTCCGAGCGCCTGGACGTCGGCCACGGCCACGGCCCGGTGCACCACTTCCACCAGTGGTGGTGATCTTCCCGCGGTTCTGATCGAACCCGCGGATCACCGGCGCGTCGGCCCGCGGCACGCCGGTCGTCGTGGACAACTCCCGCAAGTTCAATGGAATTTCGAGGTTCGATTTCCATTGAATTCGCGGTCCTTCGGAGGAGAGGACTTCGATGAGCAAGCTTCCCGCCCCGGCCGCCGACGGTTTCTGCGCGCAGGCCTGGGAGCACACCGCTCAGCTGCGGAAGGCGATCGTCGAGCACCCGTTCAACACCGGGCTCGCCGACGGCACCCTCGACCGCGAGGTGTTCGCCTTCTACATCGTGCAGGACGCCCGGTACCTGGTCGGGTTCGCGCAGGCCCTGGCCGCCGCGGCGACCCGGGCCGGCAACGCCGAGGACGCCGCGTTCCTGTCCGGCGCCGCCCAGGGCGCGCTGGTCGAGGAGCGCCGCCTGCACGCCGGGTACGTCACCGAGTTCGGGCTGACCGACGAGGAGATCGCCGGCATCGGGACCTCGCCGTCCTGCCTGGCCTACACCTCGTACCTGCGCGCGTGCGCGCTGACCGAGTCCTACCCGGTGCTGCTGGCGGCCGTGCTGCCGTGCTTCTGGGTGTACCAGCACGTGGGCAGCGCGATCCTGGAGTCCACCGGCGACACATCCGGGCACCCGTACCGGGCGTGGATCGAGACCTACGCCGACGACGCGTTCGCCGAGGCGGTGCTGACCGCTCGCGAGCTCACCGACCGGGCCGCCGCGACCGCTGACGCCGAGACCCAGCAGCAGATGTTGGAGGCCTACACCCGCGCCACCGAGTACGAGTGGATGTTCTGGAACAGCGCGTGGATCAAGGAGGAGTGGCCGACCGCCGCGTTCCTCGGGTAGTCGTTGAAACCCGTTGCGGGACAACGGAAAGCGCCGTCCGCAAATGTGACACGGGGCACACCGGCCACCGGTTAACGAATTTCCGGATCTGGAACGATGTGCCCAGCGACACGCCCGTTCGGGCGTGGATTCTTCCCATTGCGGACGGGGCTTCGAGGGCCGTGGGCGGTTCGGTTCTGATCATTCTCCTGGGCATGTTGGTGCCCGTGCTCGCTGCTGCGCCGTTCTACGTGGCGGACCGCCGAAAAGAACAGCGGGAACTGGAACGGCCAGCTCGCGAGGGCGAGCTGGCCGAGGTGCAGATCGATGGTTCCAGCGACTGAGCGATAGCAGTCGCTGGAACCGGTGACGCTTACTCCTTGCTGATCTCGGCCCGGAGCCGGGCGATGCGCTGGCGGGACCGGTTGAACTTCGCCTCGAAGTGCTTCTCGTACAGGTCGGTGGGCAGTTCGGGGAGCTCGACCGGCTCCGACGTGCGCTGCGCCGGCGCGACGGCCTGAACTTCAGCCGCGGGCTGCTCCGCCTCGGCCTCGGTCGACTCGGCGGGCTCCGCAGACTCTGCGGGCTCCGCAGACGCCGTGGGCTCCGCGGGCTCGGCGGCTGCCGTCGGCTCCGGGGTCCGGCGGGTGACCGTCGGCGGGGTGGGAGCGCGCAGCGCGTGCTTGCCGCGCGGGGCGGACTCCTGCTCGCCGAGCCGGCGGTTCGCTCGGTGCAGCAGCGGCCAGAAGATCAGTGTCGCCAGTGCGAAACCGGTGACGAACATCAGCACGAGCAGTTCCACGTGATGCTCCGATCAGTTCTGTCGGGCAGGTCCGGGCTGCGGGGTCGCACCGTTGTTGCTGGGGCGCTGACCGTTGATGGGGATGAGGTAGGTCTGCACGTTCTCGCGTTGCGAGGGCAGCTGGAGCGGTAGCTGCGCCTCGGGCTCGGCAGCGGGGGCGTGACCGCGCAGCTCTTCGGTCGAGGTGCTGAGCACTTGCCTCGCCTGGTCCATCGAGGACAGCACCGCGGCGCGCAGCTCTTCCAAGCGGCGCTGCTGGGAGTTGATCTCCTCCAGCGCTTCCAGGCGCATCTGCTCGGTCTCGGCGTCCCACTGTCCGCACTGCCTGCGGGTCTCGGCGATCAGCGCGTCGGCTTCTTCCTGCGCGGCGGTGACGATCCGCTTGTACTCGTTGCGGATGTTCTGGCGCATCCGGTGTTCCTGGGCGCGCAGCTCGCTGGCCTTCTGGTCGTGCTCGCGGTGCAGCCGGGCGCGGCGCTCTTCGACGTCGGCGATCAGCTGGCTGCACTCCTCGCGCATCTCGGTCGCGTTGCGCTCGGCCTCGCTGATCAGCTCGCGGGCCTCGGTCTCGGCGGTGCCGCGGATGATCTCGGCCTGCCGCCGGGCCTGGTCGCGGAGGGTCTGCACCTCCTCCTCGGCGATCGAGAGCATGTTCTGCACCCGCTGGGAGGCGGCGGGCAGGCCGGTGTCGGAGGACTCGATGCGCTGGAGGCGCTGCTCGGCGGCGTCCAGGCTGCGGCGGGTGTCGTCGCAGAGCTTGCGCAGGTCGCTGTTGAGCTGCGCGGCCTCGTTGCGGTCGATGGTGACCAGCCGCAGCTGGTCCTCCAGCAGCTCGATGTGGTCGACGACCTGGCTGCGGTTGAACCCGCGGACCTGGATGTCGAATCCCGGCCGGAGCGGAACGACGGAGTCGGCGTCATCCATGGGTGAACTCCTCTCCGGGCGGTGCGGCGGTTCGGTAGCTCGGAGAGTAGGGCTGATGGTCCGTGTTCGCCCAGCGAGACACAACGATCATCACCGGATCAGGTACTGATGGTCGATCGCTCGGTTGATCGCCTTGCGCTGGGTGATCAAAAACGCGGCCCGTCCACAGTGCACAACCTCGGACGAGGGGTGTTTGTTGACACTGCCGTGTGAGGCAGTTATTAGGTTAGGCTCCGCTCACGTGTCCCCGGTTCGAGGAGCATTGCGTGACGAGTGGAGTCGACCTTCCCGGGCAGTCGCACCAGCGCGCGTCGGCGCTGCTGAGGCGGTGGTTGGCGGAGACGCACACGCCCGTCGTCGAGGGACCGCTGCGGCTGACCGTCGGGGCGCTGCGGCTGGGCACCGAAGTCGGGTACAGCTCGCCGACCGGCGCGCACGGCTTCGGGGCGATCCACGTGCTGGACGACTCCGGTGAGCCGGTCGCGGTCGCCGATCCCGCGCTGCTCGCCGCGGCCTGCTCGGCGGATGCGCGTGCTCGCGCGCTGCCCGATGCTCCGATCAACTCCGCGGACGCCGGTTCGCCGGTGGACTGGCTGATGCGCGCGCTGCCGAGGCGCGAGTTCGACCCGCTCGCGCTGTCGGAGGAGCTGGTCGCGGTGGCCCGCTCGGTGTCCGACGCCGATGAGGCGCGGCGCTGGCTGGCCGCGCACGTCGAGGGCCGACTGCTGCCCGCGGTGCTGGGCTGGGAGGGCGACCTCGCCGCCGCGACGGTGGAGCTGCTGACCTGCGGGCCGCTGGCGGTCATCGGGTTGTTGGGGCGGCGCGGCGTCGTCCACGAGGGCGATCTGCTCGCGGAGCTGCGGAAGTGGCTGGGCGGGGTCGCCGAGGCGCACCCGGGGTCCGCGTCGTTGGTCGAGCACTGGCTGGCGAGCTCGACGCTGACCGATCTCGCCGTGCTCAACGGCTCCGACCTGCGGTACCGGTCGAACACCGGCGAGGTGCAGGTCCAGCCGGTCCGGTTCGAGGCGCCGAACCCGCTCTGGTCGGGCGCGGCCGAGGCGCCGGGCGTGCCGATCCCGGTGCTGGGCGGGGGTTGGTCGTTGCGGCCGGTTGAGGTCGTCGGCGGTGACGGCGGTCCGGACGTCGCGCTGGTGCACCGGTGGATGAACGCCGAGCACGTCGCGGTGAACTGGAACCAGGCGTGGCCGGTGGCGCAGTGGCACGAGGAGCTGGCCGGTCAGCTCGGCGGGCAGCACTCGGTGCCGTGCATCGTCGGGCTCGACGGGCGCGACGTCGGCTACCTGGAGCTCTACCGGGTGCAGCGGGACAAGCTCGCGCGCTGCTACTCGCACGATCCGCACGACCTCGGCGTGCACATCGCCATCGGCGAGCCGGATGCGATCGGGCGCGGGGTCGGTTCGGCGCTGCTGCGGGCGGTGGCCGGCGGGTTGCTGGACGCCGACCGGGATTGCCGCCGCGTGGTGGCCGAGCCGAACGTCCACAATGGAGCTTCGGTGGGCGCCTTCGGCAAGGCCGGTTTCAGCAGGTCGGGAGAGATCGGGTTGCCGGGCAAGAACTCGGCGCTGATGATCTTCGAGCGCGGGTGAGCAGCCCCACCTGTACTCCTGATCTCCAGAGAACTAAGGTAAGGCTTACTTACCTTGTTGATCGTGGGGAGAGCGATGCCGGGCCTAGCTGACCAGCAGTTGCCACTGTCGGCCGCGCAGGCGGGGATCTGGTTCGCCCAACAACTCGACCAGGCGAATCCGATCTTCAACACCGCCGAACGCGTGGAGATCCGCGGGCCGGTGGAACCCGAGCGGTTCGCCATCGCGCTGCGCCGGGCGGTGGCCGAGGCCGACTCGCTGCGCATCCGGATCTGCGACGACGGGCCCGAACCGGTCCAGGTCGTCGAGGAGCCCGCCGAGTTCGACCTGCCGGTCGTCGACTGCTCGACCGCCGCCGACCCCGATGCGCAGGCGCTCGCCTGGATGCGCGCTGACCTGCGGGAACCGGTGGACCTGACGCGCGGGCAGGCCGGCCGGCTGTGGAGCGCCGCGCTGTTCAAGCTCGGCGAGCAGCGCTGGTGCTGGTACCAGCGGATCCACCACGTGGCCATCGACGGCTACGGCTTCTCGATCCTCATCCGCCGGGTCGCCGAGCTCTACGGCGACCTGAACCTCGGCCCGTCGCCGTTCGGCCCGCTGGAGTCGCTGCTGGACGACGAGCGGGAGTACCGGGAATCGGCGAAGTTCGAGCGGGACGCGGCGTTCTGGCAGGAGCAGTTCGCCGACCGGCCGGACGTGGTGTCGCTGACCGGGAGCTCGCGGCCCACCGCGCACGACTTCCTGCGCCAGCGCGGGGAATCCGGGGCGGATCTGACCGCGGCGGCCGAGGAGGGCCGCACGATCTGGTCGGACGCGCTCATCGCCGCCTTCGGCGCCTACCTGCACCGGATGGCCGGGGCGGACGACGTGGTGCTGGGGCTGCCGGTGATGGGGCGGCTCGGTTCGGCCGCGCTGCGGGTGCCCGGCATGGTCGTCAACGTGCTGCCGCTGCGGCTGCGGATCACCGCCGCGACCACGCGATCGGAACTGATCTCGCAGGTCGCCAAGGCCGTTCGGCAGCTGCGCAAGCACCAGCGCACGCGCAGCGAGGACCTGCGCCGCGACCTCAAGCTGCTGGGATCGGACCGGCCGCTGTTCGGGCCGATGATCAACATCAAGGCCTTCGACTACGACCTGCGGTTCGGCGACAGCCCGGCCACCGTGCACAACCTCGCCGCCGGACCGGTCGACGACCTCACTGTCGCGGCCTACCACGAGGACGGGCAGCTGCGGTTCGAGTTCGACGCCAACCCCGACCGCTACCGCGAGGCCGACCTCACCGCGCACCGCGAGCGGTTCCTGCGCTTCCTCGGGAACTTCGCGGAATGCTCCGGCGAAACGCCGATCGGGCAGGTCGAACTGCTCTCCGCCGAGGAGCGCACCCGGATCCTGGAGGAGTGGAACGCGCCGATCGCCGGCGTGCCGGAGTCGCCCGCGGCGCCGCTGCCGCAGCTGTTCGAGGAACAGGTCGCGCGGACTCCCGGCTCGATCGCGGTCACCTTCGGCGACGAGCGGCTGACCTACGAGGAGCTCAACGCGCGCGCCAACCAGCTCGCGCACCACTTGATCGACCTCGGCGTCGGACCGGAACAGCTGGTGGCGCTGGCGCTGCCGCGCTCGGCCGAACTGGTGGTGTCGCTGCTGGCGGTGCTCAAGGCCGGGGCGGCGTACCTGCCGCTGGATCCCGGGCACCCGGCCGATCGGATCGCCTACATCGTCGGCGACGCGCAGCCGACCGTGCTGATCAGCGACGCCGAACACGCATCGCGGCTGCCCGCCGGGATCACCTCCGTGCTGCTGGACGACCCGACCGCGCAGGCCGAGATCTCGCGGCACTCGCAGCGGGACCCCAAGCCCGGCGAGCGCGGGCCGCTGACCGTCGAGCACGCCGCGTACGTCATCTACACCTCCGGCTCCACCGGGCAGCCGAAGGGCGTGTCGATCCCGCACCACAACGTGGTCCGGTTGTTCGGCGCCACCGAGCCGTGGTTCTCGTTCGACGGCGACGACGTGTGGACGTTGTTCCACTCCTACGCCTTCGACTTCTCGGTGTGGGAGCTGTGGGGCGCGCTGCTGCACGGCGGGCGGCTGGTGGTCGTGCCGCACGAGGTCAGCCGCTCGCCGCGGGAGTTCCGGCGGCTGCTCGTCGACGAGCAGGTCACCGTGCTCAACCAGACGCCGTCGGCGTTCTACCAGCTCAGCCAGGCCGATCGGGAGGATCCGGCGGGCGAACTGGCGCTGCGCGTGGTGATCTTCGGCGGCGAGGCGCTCGAACTGTCCAGGTTGGACGATTGGTACGAGCGGCATCCGGAGATGCCCAAGCTGGTCAACATGTACGGGATCACCGAGACCACCGTGCACGTGTCCTACGTCGAGCTGGACCGCGAGCTGGTGGCCCGGCGCGACGGCAGCGTGATCGGCCGCGGCATCCCCGATCTGCGGGTGTACCTGCTGGATTCGCAGCTGCAGCCGGTGCCGCCCGGTGTGGTGGGCGAGCTGTACGTCGCGGGGGAGGGCCTGGCGCGCGGGTACCTCGGGCGCCGCGGTCTGACCGCGCAGCGGTTCGTCGCCGACCCGCACGGTGTGCCGGGAACCCGCATGTACCGCTCCGGTGACCTGGGGCGGTGGCGGCCGGACGGCAGCATCGAGTTCATCGGTCGCGCCGACCACCAGGTCAAGGTGCGAGGATTCCGCATCGAGCTGGGCGAGATCGAGGCGCACCTGGCCGCGCATCCGCAGGTCCGGCAGGCCGCTGTCGTGGTGCGCGAGGACCAGCCCGGCGACCAGCGGCTGGTCGGCTACACCGCCGGCGAGGCAGGGGCGGGGGAGCTGCGGACGCACCTGGCGGAGCGGCTACCGGGTTACATGGTGCCCTCGGCGTTCGTGCCGGTGGACGAGATCCCGTTGACCGCCAACGGGAAGCTCGACGTGCGTGCGCTGCCCGCGCCGGACTTCGGCGGCGCCGTCGAGGGGCGTGCGCCGCGCAACGAGGTCGAGGCCGGGCTGTGCCGGTTGTTCGCCGAGGTGCTCGGGGTGCCCGAGGTCAGCATCGACGACGGGTTCTTCGAGCTCGGCGGGCATTCGCTGCTGGCTGCGCGGCTGCTGGCGCGGGTGCGGGCCGTACTCGGTGCTGAGCTGACCATCCGCAGCCTCTTCGACCACCCGACCGTCGCCGGGCTGTCCGAGCAGCTGGGCACCGTTGCGCGTCGACCGGAGCTGCGACGGGTTGAGCGGCCTGAGCGGATTCCGCTTTCGTTCGCGCAGCAGCGTCTTTGGTTCCTCAACCGGTTGGAAGGTCCTAGCGCCACTTACAACTTGCCGCTGGTGCTGCGCATGTCCGGCGAGCTGGACGTCGAGGCGTTGCGCGCGGCGCTCGGCGATGTCGTGCAGCGGCACGAGAGCCTGCGCACGATCTTCCCGGACGAACTCGGCGAACCGCGCCAACAAGTCCTCGACTCCGGCCCGGAGCTGACCGTCGTTCAGGTCCCGTCGTCCGGTGATCCGCAAATTCCATTGAAATCGAAGGTCCAATTTCCATTGAATTTGCGGAACTCCGCGGCGGGGTCCGGTGTGGACGGTGCGGTGGCGGAGGCCGTTCGGGAGGGGTTCGACCTGGCGGTGGAGCCGCCGGTGCGGATCGTGCTGTTCGAGGCCGGGGACGAGCACGTGCTGTTGGTGCTGCTGCACCACATCGCCGTTGACGAGTGGTCGATCCGGCCGTTGGTCCGGGACCTGTCCACCGCGTACGCGGCGCGGGTTCGGGGCGCGGCGCCGGAGTGGGACGAGCTGCCGGTGCAGTACGTGGATTACGCGCTGTGGCAGCGGGAACTGCTCGGCGCCGAGTCCGATCCGGCGGGGTTGGCCGGTCGGCAGCTGGAGTTCTGGCGCGGCGCGCTCGCCGATCTGCCCGACCAGCTGGAGCTGCCCACCGACTTCCCGCGGCCGGCCGTCGCGAGCCACCGGGGCGACTCGGTGAGCTTCGAGCTCGACGCCGAGCTGCACCGGGAGTTGCGGCGGCTCGCCGGAGAGCACCAGGTCAGCGTGTTCATGGTGCTGCAAGCCGGACTGGCCGCGCTGCTGACCCGGCTGGGCGCGGGCACCGACATCCCCATCGGTTCGCCGGTGGCCGGTCGCGGTGACGACGCGCTCGACGAGCTGGTCGGGTTCTTCGTCAACAGCCTGGTGCTGCGCACCGACACCTCGGGCGAACCCGGTTTCGCGGAGCTGGTCGACCGGGTGCGGCAGGCCGACCTGGCCGCCTTCGACAACGCCGAGCTGCCCTTCGAACGGCTCGCGGAGGCGCTCAACCCGGCGCGTTCGCTGGCCCGGCACCCGCTGTTCCAGGTGATGCTCGCCTACTGGGGCGCCACCGACGCCGTCACCGCGGACCTGCCCGGTTTGACGACCACTGTGGACACCGCGGATGCCGGTGCGGCGAAGTTCGACCTGGCGTTCAGCCTCAGCGAACGCGCTGATGGCGGCGTCGACGGGCTGGTGCAGTACAGCACCGACCTGTTCACCCGCCAGACCGTCGACGACCTGGCCGCGCGCTTCGTCCGGCTGCTGGCCGCAGCGGTGGCCGACCCCGCGAAGCCGATCAGCCGCCTGGACGTGCTGGGCCCGCAGGAGCGGCAGCGGGTTCTGGCCTGGGGCGATGCGGTCGGCGCGGTCGAACCGGCCGGGACGTTCCCCGAGCTGTTCGCGCGCGCCGCCGAGCGCGAGCCGGACAAGACCGCGCTGATCTTCGAGGACGTCGAGCTCAGCTACCGCGAATTGGACCGGCGGGTCACCGAGCAGGCGCGGCTGCTGGTCGAGCACGGCGTCGGGCCGGGCGACATCGTCGGCGTGCTGCTGCCGCGCTCGGCCGAACTGATCATCGGGCTGCTGGCCGCGATGCGCGCCGGGGCCGCGTACCTGGCGCTGGATCCGGAGTACCCGGTGGAGCGGCTGCGGCACATGGTCGAGGACGCCGAGCCGCGCCTGGTGCTCACCGACGACCTCGGCGCCGAACTGCCGACAGCCCTGCTGAGCTGCAACGATCGTCCGGAAGGCAGCTGGCAGCTGCCGACTCCGCGGCTCGACGACGCCGCGTACGTCATCTACACCTCGGGCTCCACCGGCACGCCGAAGGGCGTCGTGGTGCCGCACCGCGGCATCGCCAAGCTGCTGGCCACCCAGACCGAGCGGGTCGGCATCACCGCCGAAAGCCGGGTGCTGCAGTTCGCCTCGCCGAGCTTCGACGTGGCGTTCTGGGAGATGTGCATGGGGCTGCTCAGCGGCGGCACGCTGGTCGTGGTGCCCGCCGACCGGCGCGTGCCCGGCGAACCGCTGGCCGAGTACGCCCGCCGCCACCAGGTCACGCACCTGGCGATCGGGCCGTCGATGATGGGCATGTTCCCGGCCGACACCGAGCTCCCGCTGAACGCGACCCTGTTGTGCGGGGCCGAGAAGGTGCCGTCCGACCTGGTGCTCCGCTGGGCGCGCGGCCGGAAGATGCTCAACTGCTACGGCCCCACCGAGGCGACGGTGAACTCCACGCTGTGGGACTGCGATCCGGACGCGGTGGGCAGTTCGGTGCCGATCGGCGTGCCCGACCCCGGTGCCCGGCTCTACGTGCTCGACGAGCAGCTGCAACCGACTCCGCCCGGTGTCGTCGGCGAGCTCTACGTCTCCGGCCTCGGCCTGGCGCGCGGCTACCTCAACCGGCCGGGCCTGACCGCCGAGCGCTTCGTCGCGGATCCGTTCGGGCCGGCCGGTTCCCGCATGTACCGCACCGGGGATCTGGTGCGCTGGCGCTCCGACGGGACGTTGGACTTCGCGGGTCGGGCCGACGACCAGGTCAAGGTCCGCGGATTCCGCATCGAGCTCGGCGAGGTCGAGGCGGTGCTCGCCCAGCACCCGGACGTCGCGCAGGTCGCGGCGGTGGTGCGCGAGGACACCCCCGGCGACAAGCGGCTGGTGGCCTACGCGGTGGGCGGCGGTGATGCCGGCGAGCTGCGCCGGCACGTTGCCGATGCGCTGCCGGACTACATGGTCCCGGCCGCCGTCGTGTTCGTCGACGCGCTGCCGCTGATGCCCAACGGCAAGCTCGACCGCCGCGCGCTTCCCGCGCCGGACCTGGGCGAATCGGTGGGCAACGCGATGCCGCGCAACCCCGCCGAGGAGATCCTCTGCGGGCTCTTCGCCGAGGTGCTCGGGCTGCCGCGGGTCGGCGTCGAGGACAGCTTCTTCGACCTCGGCGGGCATTCCCTGCTGGCGGCCAAGCTGATCGGCCGCATCCGCGACGCGCTGGGCGTGCGGGTCAACGTCGGAAGCCTGTTCGCGGCGCCGACCGTGGCCGGGCTCGCGGAACGGCTGCACAGCGGTGGCGGTCGGGACGCGCTGGAGATCTTGCTGCCGCTGCGCACCGAAGGCAGCAAACCGCCGCTGTTCTGCGTGCACCCCGCGGCCGGGCTGGCGTGGCCGTTCTCGGGGCTGCTCAAGCACATCGACGACGAGCGGCCGATCTACGGGATCCAGTCGCGCGGGCTCGCCGAACCGCAGCCCGTCGCGGCGAGCCTGAGCGAGATGGCCGCCGAGTACCTCGAGCACATCCGCCAGGTCCAGCCGCACGGGCCGTACTACTTCCTCGGCTGGTCCTTCGGCGGCGTGGTCGCGCACGAGATGAGCACCCAGCTGCAGCAGCAGGGCGAGGAAGTGCGGTTCCTGTGCATGCTCGACTCCTACCCGAAGGACGTGTGGGACGAGCTGCCGACCGAGACCGAAGCGCTCAAGGCCCTGCTCTACATGGCCGGCT
Source organism: Saccharopolyspora sp. NPDC002686 (assembly GCF_040295745.1). Taxonomy (NCBI): domain Bacteria; kingdom Bacillati; phylum Actinomycetota; class Actinomycetes; order Pseudonocardiales; family Pseudonocardiaceae; genus Saccharopolyspora; species Saccharopolyspora sp. NPDC002686. The sequence continues at coordinate 1,189 of NZ_JBEOVY010000163.1, read as the reverse complement.
ACGACCTGGCCGCCATCGACGGCGACTCGCTGACCAGGGAAGGCGTGCTGGCGATCCTGTCCGCGGAGGGCAGTGCGCTAGCCAACCTGGAACCGCACAGCATCACCGCGATCATCGACAACTTCGCCAACTGCGCGGTGCTGGAGAACGAGGCCGACCACGACAAGTTCCGCGGCGACGTCCTGTTCTTCTACGCCACCGTCAACCCGGCGAAGGAGTCGCTGACCGCCCAGATGTGGCAGCCCTACGTCGACGGCGAGGTGCGCAACCACGACATCGCCTGCGAGCACAAGGACATGACCCAACCCGGACCGCTCGCCGAGATCGCCGCGGTCGTCGAGCGCGAGCTCGGCGAGGTGGACCGGTGAGGCGGGGTGTTCAGGTGACACTGGAGGAGCACGACGATGAGTAATCCGTTCGAGGACCCGGCCGCGGAGTACTACGCGCTGATCAACGATCAGGACCAGTACTCGCTGTGGCCGAGCGCGATCGCGGTGCCCGCCGGGTGGAGCGTCGCGCACGGCCCGGCCGACCGGGAGTCCTGCGTGGACCACATCGAGGTGAACTGGACCGACATGCGGCCCGCGCGCTGATGACCGCGCTCCGCCAGGTGAGCCCGCAGGCGGCGGTCTGCATCTGCTACGTCGCGGCGATGTTCATGAACGGCATGGACGCGACCATCGTCAACGTCGCGCTGCCGGCCATCGCAGGTGAGTTCTCGGTACCGGCCAGCGCGACTTCGGCGGTCAACGTCGGGTACCTGGTCAGCCTCGCGGTGTGCATCCCGGTGTCCGGCTGGCTCGGCGACCGGTTCGGCACCAAGCGGGTCTTCCTCGGTGCCTTCGGCGTGTTCGTGCTGGCATCGGCGTTGTGCGGGCTGGCCGGGGACCTGACCCAGCTGACCCTCGCGCGGGTGCTGCAGGGCGCGGGCGGCGGGGTGATGAGCCCGGTCGCGCTGACGATGCTGTTCCGCGCCTACCCCCCGGAGCAGCGGATCCGGCTGTCCCGGGTGCTGCTGCTGCCGACCGCGGTGGCGCCCGCGCTCGGACCAGTCCTCGGCGGGTTCTTCGTCGAGAACCTCACCTGGCGCTGGGGTTTCTACGTCAACGTGCCGGTCGGCGCGCTGGCGCTGCTGTTCGGCGCGCTGCGGCTGGTCGAGCACGTCGAGGCCCGCGAGAAGCGGTTCGAC
>NZ_JBEOVY010000162.1:0-16688 GCF_040295745.1 Saccharopolyspora sp. NPDC002686 | reverse complement strand
AGTACTTCGGGGTGCCAGAGCACCCCGAAGTACTCAAGAGCTTTCTGGCTCAGGCCGCGGCTTCGTGGTCGAGGAGCCAGCGCTTGACGGGGAGGCCCCAGCGGAAGCCGCCCAGGGAACCGTCGCTGCGGAGGACTCGGTGGCACGGCACGAAGAGCGCTGCGGCGTTGCGGGCGCAGGCCGAGGCCGCGGCGCGGATCGCTTGAGGGCGGCCGGCGAGCGCGGCGTACTCGGTGTAGCTCACCGGCTCTCCGGCCGGGACCTTGCGCAGGACTTCCCAGGCGTGCTCCAGGAACGGGCCCGAGCGCTGCCGCACCGGGATTCCGTCCACGGCGTGCAGGTCGCCGTCGTGGTAGGCGCGGATCGCGCGGGTCACGTCGCCGAGGTCGGAGGCTTCGACCGGGGCGTCGGGCAGCAGCGAAGGCGAGACCTGGGGGAGCAGTTCGTCGAGCTGGGCGGTCCAGCCGGACGCGAGCACGGCACCATCAGCATCGACCACGGCCGTGAACGGCCCGGTCGGAGTATCCACAGTGGACCACTTGATCACGATTACTCCTGGGTTCTTCTCGAGCGGGGATTCACGAAGCCTGCTGCAGCTGCGGTGACGTGGCCGCAGCCTCCCACAGCAGCACTCCGGCGTAGGAGCTCCACGGGCTCCACCGGCGGGCGTGTTCCTGGATCACCGCGGGGTCTTCGGACAGTCCGAGCGCCTCGGCGCCGCGGCGCAGCGCGAGGTCTCCGATGAGCAGCACGTCCGGTGCGCCGAGCACGCGCATGGCGACGTAGCTCGACGTCCACGGGCCGATCCCGCGGATCTGCTCCAGGTCGTGCCGCAGTTCCGCCTCGTCCCGGCCGGGGTGCAGGGCCAGCCGCCCCTCGGCGACGGCCGCCGCCACGTCGCGGACGGTCTCCGCACGCCGACGCGGACCGGGCAGGGCATCCACGACTCGTTCGGCGAGCACTTCAGCGGTGGGGAACAACGTGGTCACCGCATCCGGGTGCGGCAGCGGCTCGCCGAGGTCGGTGACCAGTCGTTCGGTGGTCTTGCGGGCGGCCGCGACCGAGATCTGCTGGCCGATCACCGCCCGGACGATGATCTCCAGGCTGTCCACGCTGCCGGGCACTCGAACCCCCGGCGAGCGGGCGATGGAGCTGCTCAGCAGCGGGTCGGCGCCGAGCACTTCGCGCACCGCGATCGGGTCCGCGTCGAGGTCGAGCAGGCGGCGCAGCCGGGACACCGCGCTGCCGAGGTCGCGCAGGTCGGTCAGCTGCAGGGTGCAGGCGACGTACTTCTCCTGCGGTCGCAGCGTCGCGACACCCGTCCCGTACGGCAGCCGCAGCGAGCGCGTGTAGTGGTCCGGCCCGGTGTCCTCCAGACCGGCCAGCGCGCGCTGGCTCAGGAACCGCAGCACCCCGGACGCATCGCACGGTGCGCGGAACGGCAGTCGCAGCTGCACGGTGCCGGCACCGCTCGGTGCGTCGTTGCGGCGGTGCGCTCGGCTGCGCATCTCCGTCGGCGTGGTGCCGAAGACCTCGCGCATGGTGTCGTTGAACTGCCGAAGGCTGGAGAACCCGGCAGCGAAGGCGACATCGCTGAACGAGATCGCGGTCGTCTCGATCAGGATCCGCGCCGAATGCGCGCGGTGCGCGCGGGCGAGGCCGAGCGGTCCGGCGCCGAGCTCGGCGGTGAGCACCCTGGTCAGGTGCCGTTCCGAGTAGCCGAGCTGGTCGGCCAGCCCGCGGACCCCGCAGCGGTCCACCACGCCGTCGGTGATCAGCCGCATGGCCCGTCCGGCGAGGTCGGCGCGCAGGTTCCACTCCGGCGAGCCCGGCACGGCGTCCGGCAGGCACCTCCGGCACGCGCGGAACCCGGCGGCCTGCGCGGCGGCGGCTGTCGCGAAGAACATGCTGTTGCTGCGCTTCGGGGTCCGGGCCGGGCAGGAGGGGCGGCAGTAGATGCCGGTCGAGCGGACTGCGTGGATGAAGCAGCCGTCGAACCGCGCATCACGCGAGGCCACGGCCCGGAAGGCTTCTTCGGTTCCCACCAACATGCCTTCGATCGTGCCAGCGCCCAGCACCCGCTACTAGCGGAAAAAAGACACGGCCATCCGGGTGGGCAAATGGGCGTTTGATCCCTATCGTCGCATCATGGCGAATTCGAAGATCAAGCTCGTCACCGCCGCAGCCGGGGCCGCGTTCGCGCTGATGGTCACGGCCGGCTGCGACGGTTCGGCCCCCGCCCCGCAGCAACAGCAGGAGCAGGAGGAGGGCGGCCAGGACGGCCAGCAGGACGACCAGCAGGGCGGTCAGGACGACGAGCAGGGCGAGGACGAGGACGACAACTGACCCGCCCGACGCGGGCGCAGCAGTGCCCCTGCGCCCGCGTCGGCCGGGATCCACCTCACGACCTGCCCACCGGGGCCGATGCCGCTCTGATGCAGCACCTAGACTCCAGGGCGTGAGCCTCACCCTCGGAATCGTCGGGCTGCCCAACGTCGGCAAGTCCACCCTGTTCAACGCGCTGACCAGCAACGACGCTCTGGCGGCGAACTACCCGTTCGCCACCATCGAGCCGAACGTGGGCGTCGTGCCGTTGCCGGACGAGCGGCTGGACAAGCTGGCGGAGATCTTCGGCTCGGCCAAGACGGTGCCCGCCACGGTGTCGTTCGTCGACATCGCGGGCCTGGTCAAGGGCGCCTCCGAGGGGCAGGGGCTGGGCAACAAGTTCCTCGCCAACATCCGCGAGGCGGACGCGATCTGCCAGGTCATCCGCGTCTTCGACGACCCCGACGTGGTGCACGTCGACGGCCGGGTGGACCCGTCCAGCGACATCGAGACGATCAACACCGAGCTGATCCTCGCCGACCTGCAGACCCTGGAGAAGGCGCTGCCGCGGCTGGAGAAGGAAGCCCGCACCCACAAGGACAAGCGCCCGGCGCTGGAGATCGCGCAGCAGGCCAAGGAGATCCTCGACTCCGGCAAGACGCTGTTCGCGGCGGGCATGGCGGACAGCCCGGAGCTGCGCGAGCTGAACCTGCTGACCACCAAGCCGTTCCTCTACGTGTTCAACGCAGACGAGGGCGTGCTGAGCGACGAGTCCAAGCAGGCCGAGCTGCGCGAACTGGTCGCGCCCGGCGACGCGGTGTTCCTGGACGCCAAGGTCGAGGAGGAGCTCAAGGAACTGGACGAGGAGTCCCAGCGCGAGCTGCTGGAGTCGATCGGCCAGTCGGAGCCGGGCCTGAACGCGATGGCCCGAGCCGGCTTCCACACCCTGGGCCTGCAGACCTACTTGACGGCCGGCCCGAAGGAAGCCCGCGCCTGGACGATCCACCAGGGCTGGACGGCCCCCCAGGCGGCCGGCGTGATCCACACCGACTTCGAGCGCGGCTTCATCAAGGCCGAGATCGTCTCCTTCGAGGACCTGGTCGCCTCGGGCTCGATGGCGGACGCCAAGTCCGCGGGCAAGGTCCGCATGGAAGGCAAGGACTACGTGATGATCGACGGCGACGTCGTCGAATTCCGCTTCAACGTCTGATCTTCGAGGCGAACGAGCAGAAAGCCCCGGTCCGGCACTTGCCGGACCGGGGCTTTCTGCATCGAGCGGTGTCCGTGCTCAGGTCCTGTCGACGATCTTCCCCTCCCCGCCAGCATTCCGCGCTTGTCGACGAGGTTGCCGACTCTCAGGTGACGAGGGTTGACAGGGCTTGGGCGTCTGGGGTTCCGGGGTCGGCCGACCACAGGATGAGCTGCTGCCTCGCCGCGCCCGCGTAGGTGAAGGAGTCCCAGTTCAGGCGCATCCGGCCAGCCGTGGGGTGGATCATGACCTTGGCTCCGAAGTCCTGCTCGGCGACTCGGTGCTCGGCCCACCAGCGGCGGAAGTCGTCGCTGGCGATGGAGAGCCGGCCGACGAGCGCGGCCAGTTCCGGATCGTCGGGGTTCTCCGCGGCCTCGCGCCGGAGGATGCCGACGCAGGTGCGGGCGACGGACGGCCAGTCCTCGTACAGGTCCTTCACCTCGGGTGCGGTGAACGTGATGGAGACGTAGTTGCGGTCGGCGGCGGGGATCCGCGCGAAGTCGGTGATCAAGGCCGCTGCGGGGGCGTTCCAGGCGAGGACGTCCATCCTGGGGCCGAGGACGAGAGCAGGGAGGTCGGTGAGCTGGTCCAGCAGCAGCTGGAGCCGGTCGTGCGCGGCCTCGCGGCCGGGGGCGGACATCAGGTAGCCGCGGGCGTGGTTGAGGAGGTCCTCGGCGTAGGCCCTCTGCTCCGAGGACAGGGCGAAGGTCCGGCACAGCGTCTCGAAGACCTGGTCCGACGGTGCCAGGCGGCCCTGCTCGACACGCGTGTAGTAGTCGGTGCTGACCGCGGCGAGCTGCGCGACCTCTTCGCGCCGCAGCCCCGCGACGCGTCGCCGCGTGGAGGTGCTCACCACGTTGGCGGGGATCGCGTCCGGGGAGACCTCGCCGCGTCTGACGCGGAAGAAGTCGCCCAGGGCCTTGAGCTGGGGTGAGGACGGCACACGCCGAGCGTAGAGCTGCCCCGTGCTGGTGTCCTGGGACAGATCCTTCCCAGGAAAGAACGTGGGCTGGTTCGGTCCCGCGCCGCGAGTGAGTGTGGATGCCACGACGGGGAGCTGCCCCGGAATCACTGAGGAGGCACCGTGGTCACCGGCACCATCGAGCACATCACGTTCCGCAATCCCGACATGCACTGGGACATCGCAGCGGATCTCCACTTCCCGCCGGACTTCGACGAGTCGAAGACCTACCCCGCGATCGTCGCGGCCCACCCGATCGGCAGCTGCAAGGAGCAGACCTCCGGAAGCATCTACGCCCCCGCCCTCGCGGAGGCCGGGTACGTGGTCATCGCGTTCGACGCCAGCTTCCAGGGCGCGAGCGGCGGCGAGCCGCGGTTCCTCGAGGACCCCGCCCAGCGGGTCCAGGACTTCAGCCGCGTCGTCGACCACCTCGTCACCCTTCCCCACGTCGATGCCGACCGGATCGGCGTGCTCGGCATCTGCGGCGGTGGCGGGTACACGCTCGCGGCAGCGAAGACCGAGAAGCGCTTCAAGGCGGTCGTTTCCATCACCGGAGCGAACTTCGGACGGCTCCAGCGGGAGATCGCGGGCCAGAACGGCGGCTGCTCCAGGCGCTCGGCGCGATCGCCCAGCAGCGCACTGCGGAGGCGCGCGGGGAGCAGAGCGCGGTCAACGGGTTCCTGCCGGAGACGGCCGAGGCCGCGCAGCAGACCGGGGACATCGACATCATCGAGGCCTTCGAGTACTACCGCACCGATCGCGGCCAGGCGGAGCACGGCTGCGTCCTCTTCGAGGTCGCGCACGGCACGGCAGCGCTGGGATGGGATGCGTTCCACCTGGCAGAGGAACTCCTCGACCAGCCCTTGCTGATCGTGATCGGTGACGAGGCCAAGCAGGGCGCGTTCGGCGCCTACCGCGACGGCCACGAGATCTACGAGCGGGCTGCGTCCACCGACAAGGAGCTCCTCGAGATCGACGGTGCTTCGCACTACGACCTGTACGACCGCCCCAACGGGGCGGGACAAGCGCTGAAGGCGGTCATCCCCTTCTTCGCGGACAAGCTCTGACCCTCCGGCGCGTGGCGCTCGATCGGATCGGGCAGGAAAGATCGGGCGTGCCCGGTCCTCCCCTCGTGAGAATCGATGGCGAAGGGAGCAAACGTGATCGAGATCCTGAACCACCTCGTGTCCGAGGTGGAAGAGCGCCTCAGCGAGGAGCTCGACGTCGCCGAGCTCGCCAGCCGGTCCGGGACGACCGAGTACCACGTGCGCCGCATGTTCTCGTCCCTGGCCGGGATACCGGTGTCCGAGTACGTCCGCCGGCGTCGCATGACGGTCGCCGCCGCCGATGTGATCGGTGGTGACGATCTCCTGGCGATCGCCGTCCGGTACGGGTACGGCTCGACGGAGGCGTTCGGCCGGGCCTTCCGAGCTGTGCACGGCACGCGGCCCGCCGACGTTCGTCGCGACGGTGGCCCCCTTCGAAGCCAACCGCAACTCAGGTTCCGCCTGACCGTCGAAGGGAGCACCTCCATGGACGCACGAATCGTCGAACAGCCGGACTTCCGCCTCATCGGACACGCGGCACGCGTGCCGCTCATCTACGAGGGTGTGAACCCGCACATCCAGGAGCACATCGCTTCACTACCCGCGAACGAACACGAACGGCTGAAGCAGTTGGGCAACACCGATCCGGGCGGACTGCTGCAGGTCAGCGCCGACGTCGACCCCGACTACGCGGAGGGCAGCGAGCTGACCTACCTGCACGGCGTAGCGGTGACTGCGGATGCGCCGGTCCCGGACGACCTCGATGCGATCGAGGTGCCGACCGGCCAGTGGGCGGTGTTCCGCACCTCGGGCGAGCACCCGAAGGCGCTCCAGGACGCGTGGGCGGCGACCGCGACCGAGTGGTTCCCGTCCAACCCCTGGCGGCTGCGCGCAGGACCGTCGATCGTCTCGGTGCTCGACCGGGCCGACGACTTCAGCACCGCGACGTGCGAGCTGTGGCTCCCCGTCGAACGCAGTTGAAGCAGGTGATCGCGGGGACGGACTGGGAACCTTTTCCGACGGTCCGTCCCCGTGGTTCCCGTGCGGGGCACTGCATCAAGCAAATGGCTACCGAGGGCCGATCCGCTCATGGGGAGAGGCGTGATCGAGTCGGCGGGACCAGGCCACTTCGCGTTGCAGCTGTCCTGATTCGACGAACAACCGGACCTGGTGGGCGTCGGGCAGCACCGCGGCGAGTTCGTCCCGGTTCGCGTGCACGAAACCGAGCTTCTGCCAGAACGGTCCGGAGCGACGGCTGAACAGCCATGCCGATCGCGCACCTTCTCGTGCTGCTGCGCCGAGCGCGAACCTGGCGAGCGCCGAGCCGTATCCGGCGCGTCTCGCGCTCGGGTGAACCGCGACGCTTCGGATGAGCGCGTGGCGGCGGTCCGCGCTCAGCTCGAACCCGGTGCTCCCGGTGATGCGCCCGGTTCCATCCCGGTCGATCCACAGGAAGACATCGGGGGAGTCGAGTGCGCTCAGCGTCAGGTCGACGTCCTGGAGGAACGCGGTCAGCCCCGCGACGTGCTCGTCCTCGACGCGGACGAGCGACGATGCGATGCGCTCGACCTCGGTTCGGCCGACGTCCTTCGCTGGCAAGGAAACCTCCCGGTAATCACCGATGCCCGCCTGGAAATCCTAGTGGCACGGCGCGTCAGGACTCCGTGGCCGCGAGGTAGGTGGCGAGGGCTGTTCTGGTTTCTTGGAGGCAGGTCAGGCGGTCGTCGAGGGCTGTCAGCTCCGCGCGGAGGGTGGCCAGGAGGTTCGGGCACGGTTCGAGGACCGGGAGTTCTCCGCGGGCGCAGGGGAGGACCGTGCGGATCGTTTCCGTGTTCAGGCCCGCTGCCAGCAGGTTCCGGATCTGGGCGACGACGGTGACCGCGTCGGGCTCGTAGTAGCGGTAGCCGCTCGGCGCTCGCCGCGTGGTGAGCAGGCCCTGCTGTTCGTAGTAGCGCAGGAGGCGTTGGCTGACCCCGGTTCGGCGGGACAGCTCTCCGATCTTCATGAGATCCGGCTCACGCGACGTTGACTCTGCCATCGATGTCAGACTTTAGCGTCTGCGGCATGAGAAGCAGCGGTTGGACCCTGGCGGCCTTGCTGGCCTGCGTGTTCGCCATCGGGTCCGCCGAGTACGCAGTCCTCGGGGTGCTCCCCGACATCGCCGGAGATCTCCGGGTTTCGGTCGGGACCACCGGCCTGCTCGTCACCGGCTACGCGCTGACCGTCGCTGTCGCCGGGCCCGCGGTCACCGCGCTGACCACGCGGGTGCCGCGGAAAGCGCTGCTCATCGGCATGATCGCGATCTTCACCGCGGGCAACGTGCTGGCGGCGCTCGCCGGTGCTTTCGGGCTCGTGCTGGTCGCCCGGATCCTCGCGGCGCTGGTGCACTCGACGTTCTTCGCGGTGGGGCTGGTGCAGGCCGTGTCGGTCGTCGGGGCCGAGCGCCGGGGTCGGGCGATCGCGGTGGTCAGCGCCGGGTTGAACCTGGCGACCGTGCTCGGTGCGCCGCTGGGCACCTTCATCGGGCACGAGTTCGGTTGGCGGGCCACGTTCTGGGCGATCGCGGTCGTGAGCCTGGCCGCGATGGGGCTCATCGCCGTCGCGGTGCCCGCGTCGAGCGCGACCGGTCCCGATTCGGTGCGGGCCGAGACCAGGGCGCTGGTCAGCCGCGAGGTGTTCGTGGTCGTCGTGATCACGGTGCTCACGCAGATCGCGCTGTTCACGCCGTACACCTACATCGCCACCATCCTCACCGAGGTGTCGGGGTTCGCCGCCGGGGCCGTCGGCTGGTTGTTGATGGCGTTCGGGGGCGGCGGACTGGTGGGGAACGTGATCGGTGGCCGGTTGGCCGACCGGTGGCCGTGGGGATCGGTCCGCGGCCTGCTGGCCGGAATGGCTTTCGTGCTAGGGGTTTTCGCGCTCATCGTGCAACACGGCGGTGCTGCTGCCGCAGGTGTTCTGGTGCTCGGCGTGGTGAGTTGTGCGCTCATCCCGGCGTTGCAGGCGCGGGCGTTCGCGGCGGCTGCGGCGGCGCCGACGTTGACGGTCGCGGTGAACACCTCGGCGTTCAACCTCGGGAACGCGGGCGGCGCGTGGATCGGTGGCCGGGTGCTCGACGGCGGTGCGTCGCCGCACTGGTTGATCGGAATCGGGATTCTCGCCGCTGTCCTCGCCTGGGTGGCGACGGCTGCTGTGCGGCGAAATGTTGGAGTGGAAGGAAGAACTGATGTCGCTGTCGTTTGAGGTCCGCGGATCGGGTCCCGGGTTGCTGCTCGCGCACGGCGCGGGCGGGTCGGTCGCGGCGAACTTCCCGTTCATCGACGAACTGGCGAAGGAGCGAACCGTCGTCGCGCCGGACTACCCGGGATCGGGCGGAACACCGAAGGCCGAGCGGCCGTTGGAACTGGACCGGCTGGTCGACGACGTCGTCGCTGCTGCCGTCGACTCGGGGGTGGAAACCTTTGCGGTGCTCGGGTATTCGATGGGCACGGCGGTCGCGGTTCGAGCCGCCGCGCGGTATCCGGAACGGGTGGGCGCGCTGGTGCTCACCGCCGGACTCGCCCGAGGTGACCGGCACTTCCACCTCAACCTCGACGTCTGGCAGCACCTCCTGGACGACCGGGAAGCGCTCGCGCGGTTCTTGCTGCTGAACTGCTTCGGGCCGGAGGCGCTGAACTCGCTCGACGGCTGGGACGAGGTGCTGCGCGGGACGGCGGACGGGGTGCCGACCGGAACAGGCGACCACATCGACCTGCTGCGCACCATCGACGTCCGCGCCGACCTGCCCGGGATCTCCGTGCCGACGCTGGTCGTCGCGACGACCCAGGACACGCTGGTGCCACCGCACCACTCGCGCGAACTGGCGGCGGCGATCCCCGGTGCGAAGCTCGTGGAGGTCGAGTCCGGGCATCTCATCGGCGCCCAGAAGGTGCGCTCCGGCTGGGAGGACGCCGTGCTGGCCGGCGGCGTCGAGTCCATGTCCCGGGTGCCGATGGGTTCCGACGGCGGCGCTTGGGCGATGGACCCCGAGACCAACTTCGACACCGCCTTCGTGCCGCAGGGCATCGGTGCCGACCTCATCGCCACCCTTGAGGGCTTCGACCGGACCACTGTGGACGCCTACGCCGCGGAGTCGCAGACCCGCGCCGCGAAGGCCTGGGCCGACGGCCGCTTCGCGCGCTCCGTGGTGCCGGTCAGCGACCGCAACGGCCAGGTCGTCCTGGACCGCGACGAGCACATCCGCGCCGGCAGCACGGTGGACAGCCTCGGCGGCCTGAAGCCGTCCTTCGCCGACATCGGTGAGCTCGGCGGGTTCGACGCCGTCGCGCTGCAGAAGTACCACTGGGTCGAGCGCATCGACCACGTGCACACGCCCGGCAATTCCTCCGGCATCGTCGACGGCGCCGCGCTCGCCCTCATCGGCAGCGAATCGCTCGGCGAGCGCACCGGTCTGCGCCCGCGCGCCCGCATCGTCTCCGCTGCGCTCAGCGGTGCGGACCCGACGATCATGCTGACCGGTCCCGGCCCGGCCGTGCGCAAGGCGCTGGCCAAGGCCGAGATGAGCATCGACCAGATCGACCTGGTGGAGATCAACGAGGCGTTCGCCGCCGTCCCGCTGAAGTTCATGAAGGAGTTCGGCGTCAGCCACGACAAGGTCAACGTCAACGGCGGCGCCATCGCCATGGGCCACCCGCTGGGCGCCACCGGGGCGATGATCCTGGGCACCCTGATCGACGAGCTGGAACGCCGCAACCAGCGCTACGGCCTGGCCACGCTGTGCATCGGCGGCGGCATGGGGATCGCGACCATCGTGGAACGCATCGGCTGAAGGACGTACGACACATGAGCGAGCAGAACACCATCCGCTGGTCCTCCGACGCCGACGGCATCGTCGTGCTGACCCTGGACGACCCGCAGCAGCAGGCCAACACCATGAACACGCGCTACCAGCGCAGCATGGACGAAACCCTGCAGCGACTGGAATCCGAACGCGAGAACATCACCGGCGTCGTCATCACCTCCGCGAAGAGCACCTTCTTCGCCGGCGGTGACCTGCGCGAACTCGTCCAGGCCCGCAAGGCCGACGCCGCGCAGGTCGCCGAGAGCACCGCCGGCGTCAAGCAGCAGCTGCGCCGCCTGGAAACCCTCGGCGTGCCGGTCGTGGCCGCGCTCAACGGCACCGCGCTCGGCGGCGGCCTGGAGATCGCGCTGGCCTGCCACCACCGCATCGCGCTCAACGACCCCAAGGCCCGCTTCGGGTTCCCCGAGGTCACCCTGGGCCTGCTGCCCGGTGCGGGCGGCGTGGTCCGCTCGGTCCGGCTGCTGGGCATCGCCGACGCGCTGCTCAACGTGCTGCTGCAGGGGCAGCGGCTGCGCCCGGAGAAGGCCGTCGAGGTCGGCATCGTCGACGAGCTCGTGGACACCCCCGAGCAGCTGCTGGAGCGCGCCAAGGAGTGGATCAAGGCCAACCCCGAGGCGGCCCAGCCGTGGGACAAGCCCGGCCACAAGATCCCCGGCGGCACCCCGTCGAACCCGAAGTTCGCCGCCAACCTGCCCGCGTTCCCCGCGAACCTGCGCAAGCAGCTCAAGGGCGCCCCGCTGCTCGCGCCGAAGAACATCCTGGCCGCCGCGGTGGAGGGCTCGCAGGTCGACTTCGACACCGCGCTGACCATCGAGGGCCGCTACTTCGTGGAGCTCGTGTGCGGGCAGACCGCGAAGAACATGAGCAAGGCGTTCTTCTTCGACCTGCAGCACATCAACTCCGGCGGCAGCCGCCCGTCCGGTGAGCCGACCTGGAAGGCCAAGAAGGTCGCCGTCCTCGGCGGCGGCATGATGGGCGCGGGCATCGCCTACGTCTGCGCCAAGGCCGGCATGCAGGTGGTGCTCAAGGACATCTCCCTCGAAGCGGCCGAGAAGGGCAAGGACTACTCGGTCAAGCTGGAGGAGAAGGCCGTCGCCCGCGGCCGCTCCACCCAGGAGAAGTCCGACGCGCTGCTGGCCCGCATCACGCCCACCGACCAGGTCGAGCCGCTGTCCGGCTGCGACCTGGTGATCGAGGCGGTCTTCGAGGACACCAAGCTCAAGCACCAGGTCTACGGCGAGATCCAGGACGTCGTCGACGGTGACGCGCTGATCGCCTCGAACACCTCGACGCTGCCGATCACCGGCCTGGCCGAGGGCGTGCGGCGCCGCGAGGACTTCATCGGCCTGCACTTCTTCTCGCCGGTGGACAAGATGCCGCTGGTGGAGATCATCTGCGGCGAGCACACCAGCGACAAGGCGCTGGCCCGCGCGTTCGACGTGGTGCAGCAGATCAAGAAGACGCCGATCGTGGTCAACGACAGCCGCGGCTTCTTCACCAGCCGGGTCATCGGCACCTTCCTCAACGAGGGCGTGTCGATGCTGGCCGAGGGCATCCACCCGTCGTCGATCGAGCAGGCCTCCTCGCAGGCCGGTTTCCCGGCGCCGGTGCTGCAGCTGTTCGACGAGCTGACCTTCACCCTGCCGCGCCGGATCCGCGACGAGTCCAAGCGCGCGGTCGAGGCGGCGGGCGGCACCTGGACGCCGCACCCGGCCGAGCAGGTGCTGGACCGGATGATCGACGAGTTCGACCGCAAGGGCCGCTCCAGCGGCGCCGGTTTCTACGACTACGCCGACGGCAAGCGCACCGGCCTGTGGCCGGGGCTGGTCGAGCACTTCGGCACCGACCGCGATCCGTCCGAAGTGGACATCGTGGACCTCCAGGAGCGGATGCTGTTCGTGGAGGCGCTGGAAACCGTCAAGTGCTTCGACGAGGGCGTGCTGCGCTCGGTGCCGGACGCCAACATCGGCTCGATCTTCGGCATCGGCTTCCCGGCCTGGACCGGCGGCGTCGTGCAGTACGTCAACGGCTACCCCGGTGGCCTGGCCGGATTCGTGGCCCGCGCCAAGGAACTGGCCGAGCGCTACGGCGACCGCTTCAACCCGCCGGCTTCCCTGGTGAAGCGCGCCGAGGCGGGCGAACCGCTCGACATCGGTGAGCCGGACAGCGGAATCGTCTCCGCCACGGCTGCCTGATCAGCTGCAAGAGAAAGCGGCCCCGGATCTGTTTGATCCGGGGCCGCTTTCGTGCGGGTCGGTCTCAGAGCAGGTTCTTGACCTTCTGGACCGCCGGGTCCAGCGAACCGGTGATCTGGTGCACCGGCTTCGCGGGGACGCGGCTGGTGAGCTCGCCCGAGAGCTGGTCGGCGCCGCTGCCCAGGCCCTGGTCGAGCGCGGCCAGCGGCGGGATCTTGCCCACCGCGGGCACGAGCTGGTCCGGCTTCGGCAGCGGCATGACCTCGCCGGGCGCGTTGAGCGGGTTGCGCTGCAGCGTCGGGGCGACCACGCCGACCGGGCTGGCCACCGGCTCGGACTCGAAGCCCTGCGCGGCGGTCACGTCGACGGCGGTGTCGGCCGCGGACACGCCCTGGTGGTCGGGCTTGCGGGGACCGACCTCGGCGTCCAGCAGGGTGGAGTCGGCGTTCTTCTCGTGGAGCACGCCGATGTTCTCCGGGGCGGCCGAAACGCCGATGGTCGGGCGCTCCTTGGTCATCTTCCCGGTCACGTCGTTGCCGGCGGCGAAGACGTGGCTCAGCGCCCGGTTCGCCTTGCCGGGGGCCAGCGGCGGACGACCGTCCTGCAGCTCACCGGCGACGCCGTGACCGGCCTCGGTGATCTCGGTCCCGACCTGCTTGATCAGGTTCGGGGATGTGGCTTGCAGCTGCGCGTCCGCGCACGGGGCCTTGACCGGGCTGAACCCGGGGCCCTTCTGCATCTGGCAGGCGTTGACCGGGGCGGTGAAACCGACCTGGTCAGGAATCGACGACAGGTCCGGCTTCGGCAGGTCGGTGGTCTCCGCAGCGGAGGCGGCACCGGTACCGACTGCGGCGAACCCCGCGGCCACAACGGCTGCCTTTACTGTGCGCGTGGTCCAGGGGCGCAAGGTCTGTTCTCCTAGGGTCGGATGCGTTGGTACGGCGGAATCGTCATCGGAGATCAGAAAGACGACCTTGACCCTGCCGAGCGACAAACGACCCGAACGAGTGACTTCAGGCGCTGATCAGGGGCCCGGGGTGAGGCTTGGGGCGAAGAGGGCCATCAGGTGTTCGGTGGCCTTCTCCGGTGTCACCTCGGGGCGGTGTTCCCGCCACAGCGCGAGCCGTTCGCAGGCGCCGATGATCGCTTCGGCGTAGGCCTCCAGCTGCTCCTGGTCGAGGTCGGGGCGGGCCGCCGCGAGCAGGCCCGCGGTGAAGTCCCGCTGCTGCAAGCGGATTCCCTCGAGCTCGGAGTTCACCGAAGCGCTCGGCACGGCGGACTCGTTGCGCAGCAGCGCCCAGGACTGCGCGTGGTCGTCGCCGAACTTGAAGAACGCCAGCAGGCAGTCGTGCATCAGCTGCTCGGGGCTGTCGGCCCCGGCGGCCGCGACGGTGCTGGCCTCGATCAGCTCGCGCTTGCAGCGCTGCAGGCAGGCCAGCAGCAGGCCCTCCTTGGAGCCGAAGTACTCGTAGAGCATCGGCTTGGACAGGCCGACCCGCGCGGCGATGTCGTCCATGGAGGTCGCCTGGTAGCCCTCGGCGGCGAACACCCCTTCGGCCACGTCGAGGATCTGCTGCTCTCGCTCGGCCCGCGACATCCGCTTGCGCCGGGGGGTCGATGCCTGCTGGGTCTGCACGAAAACAACCCTACCGCAAGTAACCTACTCGTAGTAGCCTACTGCGGAGTAGATACACTCGTGCCGGTGTCCGAGGAGGCCCTGATGGCGCAACGGCAGTCGAAGGACCAGCGCAGTTACCGAACCTCGGTGGTCATCGTGGGAACCGGGTTCTCCGGCCTGGGCATGGCCATCAAGCTCAAGCAGGCCGGGATCGACGACTTCATCGTCCTGGAGAAGGCCGAAGACCTCGGTGGCACCTGGCGCGACAACACCTACCCGGGCTGCGCCTGCGACGTCCCGTCGATGATGTACTCCTTCTCCTTCGAGCAGAACCCGAACTGGTCGCGGACCTTCGCCAGGCAGGGCGAGATCGAGGACTACCTGCAGCACTGCGCGGACAAGTACCGGGTCCGCGACCACATCCACTACGGCGTGGAGTTCACCGGCGCCGAGTACGACGAGTCCGCCCAGACCTGGACCGTGACCACCAAGGACGGCACCGAGTACCTGGGCAAGGCGCTGGTCTCCGGCGTCGGCGCCCTGCACATCCCGAGCTACCCGGAACTGCCGGGCGTGGCGGACTTCGAGGGCGAGGTGTTCCACTCCGCCGAGTGGAACCACGACTACGACCTGGCCGGCAAGCGCGTCGCGGTGATCGGCACCGGCGCCAGCGCGATCCAGTTCGTGCCGCAGATCGCCAAGGAGGTCGAGCGGCTGCACCTGTTCCAGCGGACGCCCCCGTGGGTCCAGCCCAAGCCGGACCACCCCGTCCCCGAATCCGTGCAGCGCATCTTCCGCCGCGTGCCGTTCGCGCAGCGGGCCGTCCGCAACGCGCTCTACTGGACGCTGGAAGCGCGCTACTTCGCGGTGTTCAACAAGCGTCTCGGCAGGATCGCCGAGCACCTGGCGAAGCGCTACATCCGCTCGGTGGTCAAGGATCCGAAGGTGCGCGAAGCGGTCACCCCCGACTACTCCATGGGCTGCAAGCGGATCCTGCTGTCCAACGACTACTACCCGGCGCTGAACCGGTCCAACGTGGACCTGGTGACCAGCGGCGTGGCCGAGGTCCGGAAGAACTCGGTGGTCACCGGTGACGGCGAGGAGCACCCGGTGGACGCGATCATCTACGGCACCGGTTTCCACGTCACCGACGCCTTCGACGACCTGAGCATCGTCGGCCGCGACGGCCGCAAGCTGCAAGACGTGTGGCGCAACGGGATGGAGGCCTACCTGGGCATCACGGTCTCCGGCTTCCCGAACCTGTTCTTCCTGCTGGGGCCGAACACCGGGCTCGGCCACAACTCCGTGGTGTTCATGATCGAGTCGCAGCTCAACTACGCGGTGGGGTGCTTGAAGAAGATCTGCCGCGGCGAGATCGGGCAGCTCGACGTCCGCCAGTCCGTGCAGGACGACTTCAACAGCGAGATCCAGTCCGAGCTGGGCGACGCGGTGTGGTCGGCGGGCGGCTGCCGCAGCTGGTACCTCGACGAGAACGGCGTCAACCGCACGGTGTGGCCCGGTTTCACGTGGAAGTACTGGCTGCGCACCCGAAAGGCCGATCCCGCGGATTTCGAGATCACCGCCGCGCGGGGTCGTTGAGAGTTCGCACGGACGTTCGATATAGTGGCGGCGTTGTTGCCGAGCAGCCCCCACCGGGCTCACCCTTGAGCAGGGAATGGCCATGTCACCGCTGACTTCCGACGAACTGCGCGAGATCCGTGACGAGCTGAACTCCGGGACCACGCCGACGGTGTGGTTCACCGGCTCCGCCGTCGGCGTCCCGGAAGGGCGCTCGGGCAAGGTGATCTCGCTCGACGAACCGGCCGAAGGCGACTTCATCCAGGTCCGGCCGGCCGGTTCGAAGGACGTGCTGTCCTTCTCCGCGGCGGAAGTCACGAAGGTCAAACCGCCGCGCAAGCGCGCAGCGGCGGAGCCCGCGAAACCGGCGAAGCCGGAACCCAAGCCCAAGCCCGCGGGAGCGACGCTGCCGCGGAGCTCGGCCATGATGGCGGCGAAGCCCGCCTCCCCGGCGAAGCCGGCCGCGGAGTCCGGAGCGACGGCGAAGCCGAGCGCAGGCGGAGCGCAGCCGAGCACGGCGAAGCCGGGCGCCGGGACGGCGGCGGCGAAGCGGAAGCCGCGCCCGCCGAAGGCGGTCGGCGGAGCGACCGTGACGCTCACGGCCGACGAAGACGGCCAGTGGAGCGTCGAGGTCAGCACGCCGAAGAAGCGGGTGCTGAAGCCGACGCAGGTGCAGGCCGGTGCGGTGGCGCAGGCGGCGAAGGTCCTGCACGACGACGTCGCGGCAGCGGTGGAGCCGCTGATCGAGGCCGCTCGGGAGCAGCAGAAGGCCAAGGTCGAGCAGCTCCGCGCGGAGCTCGCCGCGGCCGAAGCCGCCCTGGACGACCTGCGTTCCTGAACTGACTTCGGTACTAC
>NZ_JBEOVY010000161.1:0-16732 GCF_040295745.1 Saccharopolyspora sp. NPDC002686 | reverse complement strand
CGCGATGCGCGGGTATCCGTCAGCCACTGGTGTTGGGCGTCTGCCGTGGTGACCGAGCTGGTACGTGCCTGTCCGGACACCACGATCGTCGTCGACCACTTCGGTGGACCGCTCGGAGTCGGGCCCTACGCCGAGCGGTCCGGCTCGGTGTTCGAGAACTGGCTCGAGCAGGTCACGGAGCTCGCCCGGTATCCCACCGTCCACATGAAACTATCCGGGGCCGGGCTGCGCGTGTTCGGCTTCCGGTTCGACGAGCGCGCTACACCGCCATCCTCCGACGAGCTGGCCGCAGCCATGGGTCGCTACCTCGACGCGTGTCTCGAGCGGTTCGGCCCCCGGCGCTGCATGTTCGCCAGCAACTTCCCCGTCGACAAAGGCATGTTCGGTTACCGGGTGCTGTGGAACGCCTTCGCGAAGGCCGCCGCGCGCCTGTCCGCCGCCGAACAGGCCGATCTGTTTCACGCCACGGCCGATTCCGTGTATCGGCTCGATCTCTCCCAGGAGCGTTTGCATGCCTGACGACCAACTCGCGGCGAGGACCACATCCTCAGTGGAGCGATCCGCGATCCGGCGGATCTCTTTCCGGCTTCTACCTTTCCTCGTGGTCGCCTACCTGATCGCCTACATCGACCGGTCCAACGTCGGTTTCGCCGGGCTGCAGATGAACGACGACCTCGGCTTGAGCGCCTCCCAGTTCGGGCTCGGCGCCTCGATGTTCTTCCTCGCCTACGTGCTTCTCGAAGTGCCCAGCAACGTCGCGCTGGCCAAGGTCGGTGCCCGCCGGTGGATCGGCCGCATCATGATCACCTGGGGCATCGTCGCGGTCGGCATGGCCTTCGCCGTCGGCCCGACCTCCTTCACGGTGCTGCGATTCCTGCTCGGCGCAGCCGAAGCGGGCTTCTTTCCCGGGGTCATTCTCTACCTCACCTTCTGGTTTCCCCCGTCATACCGGGCCAGGGTGATCGCGTGGTTCAGCATGGCCATCCCGATGGCCAGTGTGCTCGGCTCGCCGATATCGGGTTATCTCCTCGGCCTAGAGGGATTCCTGGGGCTCAGCGGCTGGCAATGGCTGTTCATCATCGAGGGCGCGCCCGCCGTGCTCATGGGATTCCTCGCGTTCATCGTGCTTCCCTCTCGACCGGGTGACGCCAAGTGGCTGCCCAACGACGAGCGTCAATGGCTTGAGTCCGCGCTGCGCGACCAGGAGAAGGCGGTCGACGACAGCCACCTGCCGCTGCGGAAACTGCTGCTCAACAAGACGATCCTGCTGCTGGCGCTGGTGTACGCATCCACCGCCGCCATCAGCCAGGGGCTGTCCTTGTGGCAACCGCAGATGATGAAGACGTTCGGTCTCAGCAACGCGCAGGTCGGCTGGCTCAACGCCGCGCCATTCGCGATCGCCGTCCTCGGCATGGTGCTGTGGGGCCGCTTCTCCGACCGGCGTGCGGAACGTGTCCGCGCCACCGCGATCCCGATCGGTCTCTCCGCGATCGCGCTCGCGTTCGTGCCGTTCGGTTCGTCGCCGGTGATTTTCCTGGTCATCGTTTCCGTCGTCCTCGTGGGCACGTATGCCGCAAAGGGGCCGTTTTGGAGCCTGTGCACGGAATGGATGAGCAAGCGTGAATCGGTTGCCGGTGTCGCCATGGTCAACGCGCTGGGCTCGCTGGCCGCGTTCGGCGGGAACTGGGTGATCGGGGAGATCAAGGATGCCACGGGCAGCTTTACCTGGGCACTCGCGCCCCTGATGGTCCTTGGCGCGGTCAGCGTGCTGGCTCTCCTGCTCGCTGCCCACCGTGCCAGGCGGAACGGCGAAAGGTCCTCGCGCGTCGCCATCGCCGACAAGACGGATCTGTAGCGGCACTCGCGCGGTCGGTCCGTGCTCATGTCTCCAGTGGTTCGATTCCTTTTCCGTGACGCCGCGATCCGTTTCCTGCGTGACCGAGAGGGTTTGTAACCGATCTTGGTGTTGACCGGGTGGGTGGAGTTGAGCGTGGAGCAGCGGGCTGAGTTGCGGACCCTGGTGAACAGTCCGGGCGTGTCGGCGGCGGTGGCGACCCGGGCCCGGATTGTGTTGTGGTGTGCGGAAGGGCGGTTGAAGAAGGAGGTCGCGGACCTGGCCGGGGTGTCGCGTCCGACGGTGGATCAGTGGCTTGCCCGCTGATCACGACATTCCCCGAAGGCACGGCGCGGAACAAGGCACTCGCGGTCTGGGGTGGTGTCGGCGGCCTTGGCGCGACGGCGGCGTTGCTCATCGGTGGACTGCTGACCGACCTCCTTGGCTGGGAGTGGATCTTCTTTCTCAACCTTCCCGTGACGGCGGTTCTGCTCGTGGCGGCGCCCGCGCTGTTGTGGGAAAGCCGCGACACCACGGTGAGCCGCCGCTTCGATGTACCGGGCGCGGTAACGCTGACAGGGGCGTTGGTGCTGGTATGCGCGGTGATCGCGCGGGGCCCGAAGCAGGATGGACCAGCGTGCAGACGCTCGTGCTGGCAGCGGCTGCCGTCGTGCTGGCCGTCGCATTCTGTTGGATCGAGTCGCGAACGCCATCGCCCGCTGGTGCCGCTGGGCGTGTTCCGGTCTCGGTCGTTGGTCGGTGGCAACGCCGTCGTGCTGTAGATCGGCATGGCCGCGTGGGCGATCGGCATGCTGACTTCCACGTACGGGCAGCAGGTCTTGGGGTTTTCGCCGCTGCGGTACGGGATGGGCACGATCGCGTTGACGCTGATGGCGTTCGTCGGTTCCTACGCCGCCCAGGCGCTCGTCGGCCGCGTCGGCGTCCGCCTCGTGGCGGCAGGAGCTGCCGTCTGTGCCGGCTGCGGCGCAGTCTTGCTGACGAGGATCGACGTCGACGGCACGTACTTCGCTGACCTTTTCGGCGGGCTTGTCCTCTTCGGCTGCGGCCTGGGAGCGGCGACCGCGGCAGGCACCGTGGCCGCGCTGTCCGGCGTGCCTGACGGCGATGCCGGAGTCGCGTCAGCGACGAACACCGCGTCGTTCCAGATCGGAGGTGCATTGGGGGCCGCCATTGCCACGACAGTGCTCGTCTCCCATACCGTCGGAGCAGGGAAGATTGCGTTGACGGCGGGTGTGCAGGCGGGCTTTGTCGCGGCCATCGTCATGCCAGCGTTGGCGCTCGTTGCGGCGATCGCAACGCTGCGCGGGCGATAAACGACACTCAACCATCTTGGCTCGTCCCACGGCGAGCCTACGGAAGGACTACCCCCATGGCACACCGCAACGCGCCGCTGAGTTTCGAAGGACGGCGACGTCTCGTCGACCGCTGCAGCGATCGTCCGGTTCCCGCGTCGCAGCCGAGATGGGCATCTCGCGGGCATGCGCGTCCAAGTGGTTCAACCGGTGGCGCCGCTACGGAGACGTCGGCCTGCTGGACCGGTCATCCACCCCGCGACGTCAACCGACCCCGACACCACCGGAGGTCGTCGAGCAGATCGAGACCTGGCGGCGCGAGTGCAAGTGGTCCGCATCCCGGATCACGTTCGAACTCAACGACGACGGCGTTCAGATCAGCCGTCGCACCGTTACCCGGATCATCGGCCGACTCGGGCTGAACCGGCGGAGATTCATCGACCCCGACGGCGACACCAACCGGCGACCCCGCCCCATCGTCGCGAAGCGGCCAGGGCACATGGTGCATGTGGACGTGAAGAAGGTTGGCCGCATTCCCGACGGCGACGGGTGGCGTGTCCACGGCCGCGACTCCGAGCAAGCCCGCGCGGCGGCACGATCGAAGACCAAGACCGGGAAACGCGGATACGTGTACCTGCACTCCGCCGTCGACGGCCACACCCGCCTCGCCTGCACCGAACCTCTGCCGGACGAGAAAGCCGCCACCGCGACAGGCTTCATGCACCGCGCGAGGGCCTGGTTCACGGCGCACGGGATCACCCACATCGAGCAGGTGGTAACCGACAACGGCCCGTGCTATCGCGCAGACGCGTTCACCCGGTCCTTGATCGGTGCGAGGCACAAACGGACGAAAGTGGAGCGCTACAACCGAATTCTGGCCGAAGAGTTTCTTTACGCCCGCACCTGGACCTCCGAGCAGCAGCGCGCGGATGCCCTCTGCATGTGGAACGCGCACCACAACTATCACCGCTCGCACGGTGCGGCGGGCGGACAGCCGCCCGCCGCCATGCTCGACCAGCGCGTAACGAACGTCGTGGCCTCATACAGGTAGATACGAGACGCGCAACCAGCGATCACGAATCAGAATTCGCACGAAGTTCACAGCATCGAGAAAACCTGCATCAACCGCCCCACCAGCACAGCCCCTGCTTTGGGTTATAGCTTCCCGCCCGCCACGCGCGGGGCTGCCGATTCGTTCCTGTCGTCGCCGACAGGGTCTCGTTCGAGGTAGTCCTCCATGTCGAACATGTTGCCCTGCGCGCGGTCCATGACATCGAGCATCGTGGTCATCTCGGAGACCTGTTCGACCTGTTCGGCCAAGAACCAACGCATGAACTCCTCGCCGAGGTAATCGGCATCCTGCCGGAGCGTCTGCGACAAGGCCGTGACTTCGTCGGTCACGGCGCGCTCCTTCTCCAAGGCGAGGGCAACGATCTCACTGGGATCCTCGAAGGTGTTGCGGACGGCCGGAACTCCCGGAATCTCGACCTCTATGTTGTTGTCCAACATGTATTGGACGATCCGCATCGCGTCATTGCGCTTCTTCAGCGAGTGCCTGTAGAAGTACGAAGCCAGCCGGGGAAGATCCCGCTGGTCGAACCACACTGCGATCGCAACGTATTGCTGCGACACGGCCAACTCATTGCCCACCTGCTCCTCGAAGAGGTTCTGGGCGCGGGACGTGCGCGGCACGATATTCACAACGCCATCCATACGCCTACACTACGATCGCCCACTCACCGTGCGTGAGATGGCAAAGGTCCCCACCTTCCGAGAGCGACAGCCGCGACCTGGTTCTTGAGGTGGCAGTTCGCTCATGCGGTGGTTGCTCTGTGCCGCAGCGCGGTGTAGGTCATCAAAGCGCAGAGCAGGGCGGTTGCCGCCAGCAGCACGAGACCGTAGGTGTAGTCGCCGACGGCCGCGTAGATCGATCCCATGATCAGGGGCGGGAAGAATCCACCCAGGCCACCGGCGGCGCCCACAACGCCGGTGACTGCTCCCACCTTGCCTTCTGGGGCGAGGGTGCCGACTAGTGCGAACACTGCCCCGGCACCGGCACCCAGGACCGCGGCCAGGCTGAGGAACACGATCGTGCCGAAGGGCACCAAGGGCAGTTCAACCGACGCCAGCACCGCCAGGAGCCCGGCGAGCACGCAGCATGCACCGAGCACCTGGATTCCGGAGATGTGGTCGGAAAGCCAACCTCCGAGGGGTCTGCAGACGACCGCGAGCACGATGAATCCGGCGGTGCGGAACGCCGCGTCCGTCGGGTCGAGACCAAAAGCGGTCTTGAGGTAGGTGGGCAGGTAGACGCTGAACGCGACGAATCCGCCGAAGGTCAATGCGTAGAGGACCGCCAGCTGCCACGTCACCGGCAGCCGCAGCATGGTGGTCGTGCGGCGGATCATCGACTCCGCCGGGGCCACGCGGTCGGCGGGGTCACGCAGTAGCCCTCCTCGGAGCCAGGCTGAAGGCGCATGCGCTGCCTAAATCGCGTCAGGCGCGCATTGTGGTCCACAGCGTCGCGGACAGCGACCTGCGTGCAAACTCGCAGCGACGTCAACCACCCGGCGGGAGTCCGAGACCGCGGCCGGACTTGAACTGAAACCCCGACCCATCCCCCTGGAGCCGCTTCGGCGCTGGGCTCTGGGTATGGCATGGGGACGTCATCATTTCTGGTCAGAAGCGGGTGTCGGGGCTCGTGTCGCCACCTGCGGCTGTCCGGTGACACGGCCCGCTGCTCGTGGCGGCGTGGTGCGGTGGCGGCGCAGGCGGTTGGAGTTGCCCACCACAGACAGCGATGACAAGGCCATCGCTGCGGCGGCCAGGATCGGCGACAGGCGCAGGCCCAGCACCGGGTACAGCACACCTGCGGCGATGGGCACGCCGACGGCGTTGTACACGAGCGCGAAGAACAGGTTCTGGCGGATGTTGCGCATGGTCGCTCGCGACAACTGGATCGCGACCGGAACCCCGCTCACCGATCCGGAGATGAGCGTGATGTCGGCGGACTCGATGGCGATGTCGGTACCGGTGCCGATCGCCAACCCCACGTCGGCGGCAGCCAGCGCGGGGGCGTCGTTGATGCCATCGCCGACCATGCCCACACGGCGCCCTTCTGCTTGCAGGCGGCGGATCTCGTCGGCCTTGTGTTCCGGCAGCACCTCGGCGAGCACGCGGGAGATCCCCACCTGGCCTGCGATGGCCGCGGCCGTGCGCGCGTCGTCCCCGGTGATCATGGCGGTCTCGATGCCGAGGCGGTGCAGCGCGGCGATCGCGGCGGCCGAGTCGTCCTTGACCGTGTCGGCCACCGCCAGCACACCAGCGGGCTCGCCGTCCAGGGCGGCCAGGATGGCGGTCTTGCCCTGCTCCGCGAACGCGGCAGCGGGCTGATCGAGTTCGCTGGCGTCGATCCCCGCGTCGGCCAGCAGCGTTCTGGTCCCGACCAGCACGGTGTGGCTCGCAGCCGTGGCACGCACACCTTTGCCGGTGATCGAAGTGAAGTTCGCCGCCTGCGGCACCTCCAGGCCGCGCTGCCGTGCTCCGGCCACGATCGCCTCCGCCAGCGGGTGTTCGCTGTCGGTCTCGGCAGCGGCGACCAGGGCGAGCAGCTCCCGCTCGTCGCGGTCGCCGGTGACGTGGAGGTCGGTGAGGGCTGGTGCACCTCGGGTGATGGTGCCGGTCTTGTCCAGCACAATGGTGTCGAGCTTGTGCGCGGTCTCCAACGCCTCGGCGGAGCGGATCAGGATCCCGGCTTTCGCGCCTTTGCCGGTACCGACCATGATCGACAACGGGGTCGCCAGCCCCAGCGCGCAGGGACAGGCGATGATCAACACCGCCACCCCGGACACCAGGGCATTGGTCGTCGTCGGGGGCGGTCCGACGATGAACCACGCGGCGAAGGCGATGATCGCAATGACGATCACTGCGGGCACGAAGTACGCCGAGGTGGCATCGGCCAGGCGCTGGATCGGCGCGCGGGAGGCCTGCGCGGCCTGCACCAGGCGGATGATCTGGGCCAGCATCGTATCGGCGCCGACCTTGGCCGCTCGGACCCGCAGGGAGCCGGTGCCGTTGATGGTGGCGCCGATGACGGTGTCGCCGGCGTGCTTGGTCGCTGGCATCGGTTCTCCGGTGACCATGGACTCATCCACTGCTGAACCGCCGGAGAGCACGGTGGCGTCCACCGGGATCTTCTCCCCGGGCCGGATGCGGATCTCGTCGCCGACCGCCACCTCCTCGACGGGTATCTCGGCTTCGCCCCCGTCGCGGACCACGCGCGCGGTGCGGGCCTGCATGCCCAGCAGGTCGCGGATTGCCTCCCCGGTGCCTGCCTTGGCGCGGGCCTCGAACAATCGACCGAGCAGGATCAGCGTCAGGATCACCCCGACGGCCTCGAAGTACACCTCCCGCGTCTCGGGCGGGAACGCACCGGGGGCGAAGGTGACGACGAGGCTGTAGCCGTAGGCCGCGACGGTGCCCAACGTGATGAGGCTGTTCATGTCGGCGTTGCGATGCGCCAGCGTCAGCCACCCGCTGCGGTGAATCGGCCAGCCCACGTACAGCATCACCGGCGTGATCAACACCAGCTGCATCCACCGGTCGAGCAGCACCGGCGGCACCCAGCTGACGCGGAACAGCTCGCTCGCCATGACCGCGAACAGCACCGGCACCGTCAACACCACACCCACGACCACTCGGCGGGTCAAGTCCTTGATCTCCGCCGCGCGCTCAGCAGCCTGCGCAGCCTCCTCCTCAGCCGCCCCCGCACCGGTCACCACCGGGGCGCTCTCGGATGGTCCCTCCACACGGGCCTCACTACCGGCCTGGCCATCAGGCTCCACCACGAGCCTGCCGTGGATCATGTTCATCCCGCAGGCGAACCCGAACGAACCCGCACGCGTGGGAGTCAGGCACACCGCGGTCCGGGTGAACGCGGGCAGCGCGGCAGTGACTCCCAGATCGGCGAAAACCACGCGAGAGGTGCAGTCCCCTTCCTCCTGCCTGTTGAACACCAGCTCAACAGGCACGTTCTGCCGGACCCGGATCGTCTCCGGTCGATACCCGCCCCGGACCGTCACCTCGACGCGCTGCACCCCGCCGGTCAGCTCAGCGGTACAGGCGCTCCGGGGGCCGAAGAAGTACCAGGCCACCACACCCACGCCCGCTGCGGCGACGACCAGCACGACCAAGTCGACAACAGACATGTGGACCTCTCACTGGAACAGCGCCCTCGTCAACGAGCGCCTCACATGTCGCTGAGGCGCGTCGCCCGGCCTCCGAGCAGCCAGGGCCGTTCGCCTCTACTGGCCGGCTCGGCCCCGCTAACGCTGGGGCTGTACGCCAGGGAGGTACCCATGAGGCGCCCCGTTCTGAACATCACCCCGCCGGAGCGAGTCGGTCGTGTCGTGGTCGTCCTTGCCGCGATCCTCGCGGGTGCGCTGCTGTTGACGTCGACCTCCGGGCTCCTTGCGATCGCCCTGGACATCCTGCTGGCAATGGCGGGAGCCGATCTCGCAGTCACCGGTGCACTGGGACATTGCCCGCTGTACCGCAGTCTCGGCTACACCCCGGCCTCGCTGGAACACAGAACGCCATAAGGCGTCCCTTGCCGAACCCGGAATCAGTGGGTGCACCCCGCGAGTCCAGTTGTCGTTGTGGAGGCTTGCGATGACCAGCTCGTCTGGCCTCGAGCATGGCACCGGCGGCAAGCACCGCGGGTGGCACCACTGGATGATGATCGTCTGCTGCCTCCCGATGCTGGCGATCGCCATTGCCCTGGTCGCCACCGGAGTGGTCAATGTCGGCTTCGTGCTCGTCGCGGTCGTCTGCGTGCTGATGATGGTTTTGATGATGTGGGGCATGACCGGAGGTAGCGGAAACCGGTAGTAACGCCACAGCACGAGGCCGACCAGCATCACGCTCGCGTCTACCCGGAAGTGCGCGACTGAGCATGGCCGTACCGACACGGCCGATCGCGGCCTGGCGAATGCTCCGGTCTACTTCGAGAAATTGTCAAGAGTCGCGGACTGGGCCGTCGATGTCTACCGCTGTTCCCACTCGGTCCGGGTGAGTTCGTACTCGACTTCACCGTGTTCGGAGCCCTCGATCGCTTCCGGCCAGTCCCCGGTGAAGTTCCGGACGAAGCACAGGCCCGACTTCTCCATGACGCGGCGGGAACGGGTGTTGACGGTCATCTCGTTCGCCATGACCCGCTCGACCTCCAGGTCCGTGAACCCCTTGTGGATCAGGGCCCGGGACCCCTCGGTGGCGTAGCCGTGCCCCCATACCGCCTGGTTCAAGCGGTAGCCGAGTTCGACCACGGCGGTGCTGTGCTCGTCCAACGGCCGGAACTCGAACCAGCCCAGGAAAGTGCCGGTGGTCTTCTCCTGCGCGGCCCAGTAGCCGCAGGTCTCCCAGCACGGGTAGTCATGCAGGAGTCCCGGCAGGACCCGCGTCTCGATGGCCTCGCGGCTGGTGGGACGGCCTCCGTTGATGAAGCGTAGCTAGCGGTGGTGTGCAGATCGAGTGGGGTCCGGCGATGATGTGGAACACCCACTACTCGAGCGCAACCAACCTGGTCTCCACGCAGCCGACGCCACGGCATTTCCCGGCTATGACACCCTGCGAGGTGACCAGATCGTCGGCATGTTGTCGGTCAACGCCCAGAGCAGAGCGATTTAGTACACACCTGGCACGGGCAGTTCATCAGAATGCAAGAGCAGCCCTGACAGCAGGAGCCGACGACGAAAGCGCTGGCCACGACTGCCCAGGTCTGCTGACGTGGTCGGAGATGCCCGAACCGGTACTGCATGCAGCAGCCAACCGACGCGATCGTGAGGATGGATGCGGACGCCATCTGCGGCAACGGACTGCACCTGTGCTCGGTCTTGTCCTCCTGGCCAGTGGCTGACCGCTCAACCGATCCGGTTCGTTGGTTGATCCCGTCCACCATCACCGTCCGGAATCGCCGAACGGATCAGCACGATCAATTCACTCCACATAGGACAGAGCTTTGCACCGTCGAGATCACCACGGGCCCGCACTCGGCTTCATTCCGCATCAAAGTCGGCCGATGACGGGATGTCCAGGGGTTCATCCCCCGGCGACTGGGCCACCACGAGTCGGCAGCAGGCACTTGGGATCGGATCTTCAACTTCTTCCACCGTCACCTGCTGGATCCAGCGCCCCCGGCGGGCGGTGATGCGGGCTTCGCTGATCTCGGCCGGCGCGACGCAGTGCAACTCGGACGGTGCGGCAGATGTTTCGCGCGCCACCGCCCTGGCCGCTTCGCGTTCCTCGGCATTGCTCCAACTCGCGTCCAGCACCACGTTCTCCCCGTGCGCGAGCAGAGTCCGGGCGCGCGTGAGCATTTCGCTGTAGGTGCCGTGGACGTTGTCGCTGTCGTACAGGCCTCGTCCGCATCCCGCATGTGCGGCGAGCTGAGCAGCACCGGGGAGCTCGCGGCGGAGCTGGTCGGTGCGGAGCATGACAGCGCACACGCGATCGGCCAGCGCGCCGGCCACGGTCGTCTTACCCGTTCCCGGAAGCCCACCCACCAGGACCAGCCTGATCTGCGCGGTGCGCAGGTGGCGCAGGGCGATGGCGGTCAGAGCCACCGCGTCCGCTGCCGCATCCGCACCCTGTGCACATCGCAGGCACGCGATCTTCGCGCGGACGAACGCCCGGTAGGCCACGTAGTGGTGGGCCAGGGATGTGGTGCTGCGGGACGCGGAGAATTCGCGGTACCAGGACAGGAAGTCCGCCGCGAGATCGGCGGAACCGAGCCGCTCCAGATCCATCGCCTTTCCGACACCGCCCGGTGCGACGAAGGGCGCTCGTGACGCTCCAGTTCTGGGCTTCATCTGGCATCTCCCGAAGTCGATCGCGGAGCTGGCAGGAAACTGCGAATTCGGGTGGGTACCGAGCACGGTGTCACGTACCGCAAGACGCGCCCGCCGAGCGCAGCGCAGGTAACGCAACTACTCACCGAGCAAGCCCGTTCAAGGCCTCCCCTCACCTCGACCGTACGGCTGCGCCGAGGTCGCACAACTCGGGATTCCACCTGGTATCCCAGTTCATCTCAGCGCCAACGGTTTCTCGCTCAGCCCGATCGGCATGCCCACTGCTCGTCTGGCGGGAACGGGCCGGTCGGCCCTAGCCCCCGGTGCTTGCCTGACGGACGCTGAGTCCAGGCACCTTTCGCCTCGGGAGGACATCATGACCAGCTTGCAGCCCCGATCTGGCCTGGGCCTGCCGGACATCTTCCAGATGTTCGAAACCGAGTGGCCCTTCGGCGAACGCCACACGATGCGGGTGGAGGCCTACACCGAGAAGGACGAGTTCGTGGTCCGGTGCGAACTTCCCGGTGTGGACCCCGACAAGGACATCCACATCAACGTCGAAGGCAACCAGCTCAAGATCAACGCCGAACGCAAGCACGAAGAACGTTCGGAACGCCACAGCGAGTTCCACTACGGCAGGTTCAGCCGCACCCTGCTGCTGCCGACCAACTGCAACACCGACGACGTCAAAGCCGAATACGAGGCGGGCATCCTCACCATCCGCATGCCACGCCGAGAAGCCGAGGCGCGCAAGGAGATCCCGGTGGCCCGCAAAGGGCAGTGACCGGACGTCCGCCGCCCAGCCCGGACGACCGCTCGCCCAACCACCGGCTGAAGGGGAGGGAAGCCGTGCGAGTCGATGAAGTCTTCCACGTCGGGACGTTGACCTGCGAGGCATCGGATCCGCTCGCTGAAGTGGCTCGGAAGATGACAGATGATCACGTCGGAGCCCTCGCCGTGCTGGACAACGACCGGATCGTCGGCATCATCTCCGAGCGCGACGTGGTCCGGGCGATCGCGGAACGAGCTGATCCGCAGGAGTCGACGGCCCTCTCGTTCGCCACCCAGCAGCTCGAAACAGCGACCGTCAGCGACGACACCAAGGACGTCGCACGCCGGATGCTCGACGCCGGAGTCCGCCACCTGCCGGTGAAGCAAGGGCACATGGTCATCGGCGTCATCTCCATGCGCGACCTCCTCGCGATCGAAACATGGCTCTGACGATGACCCGCCGGAACTCCCTCGGTAGCGCGTCCATCCCGTGAGTGCCGTTGTCCTCTAGCGACCGGGCAGGCTGCGGGATTACCTGGTCACGAGGACGGGGAGAGGGGACGTGATGCGGTGGGCGCCCATCAGCAAGCCATGTGAGCTGAGCGCCCGGCCGAACCTCGGTGATTACGAGCAGGCCCGGGCTGAGTTCGACTGGGCAACGGCTCGCTCCCAGCTCTCCGGCCTGCCCGGTGGGCGAGGGCTGAACATCGCTCACGAAGCCGTGGACCGGCACGCCGCTGGCGTACGAGCGCAAGCCACGGCCCTGCGTTGCGTGGACAAGCAAGACCAGGTGACGGAGATCGACTACGCCGAGTTGCGGGACCAGACCGGCAAGTTCGCCAACGTGCTGCGCGAGCACGGCGTCCAACGGGGCGAACGCGTGTTCACCCTCCTAGGACGCGTCCCAGCGCTGTACACCGCAGCGCTCGGAACCCTGAAGGCCGACTGCGTTCTCGCGCCGTTGTTCTCCGCCTTCGGCCCGCAGCCGGTGTTCGACCGGCTGCGGATCGGCGGCGGTGCCGTGCTGGTCACCACCTACCGCCTGTACCGGAACAAGATCCGGCAACTCCGCTCGGCCCTGCCAGACCTCCGGCATGTCTTCCTGGTGGGCGAGCCCACCGCCGAGCCCGGAACCACCGACTTGGCCGATGCCCTCGCACATGCCGATCCCGCCTTCGACATCCCGTCGACATCCCCGGAGGACTGGGCGTTGCTGCACTTCACCAGCGGCACCACCGGAGCCCCCAAGGGCGCGGTGCACGTCCACGAAGCGGTGGTCGCCCACCACACCACCGCAGCGCAGGCGCTCGACCTGCGACCGGATGACGTGTTC
This sequence comes from Saccharopolyspora sp. NPDC002686, assembly GCF_040295745.1. NCBI lineage: Bacteria > Bacillati > Actinomycetota > Actinomycetes > Pseudonocardiales > Pseudonocardiaceae > Saccharopolyspora > Saccharopolyspora sp. NPDC002686. The sequence goes on along the minus strand of NZ_JBEOVY010000161.1, from coordinate 3,637 downwards.
TGGTGCACCGCGGATCCGGGATGGGTCACCGGTACCTCGTACGGGATCATCGCGCCCTTGACGCATGGGGCGATCGTGGTCAGTGATGAAGGTGAGTTCGACGCGCGGCGCTGGTACCACGTGCTCGCCGAGCAACGCGTCACCGTCTGGTACACCGCCCCGACCGCGCTGCGGATGTTGATGCGGCACGGACCCGAACTGGCGTCCCGCTACGACCTGTCCGCCCTGCGCTACATCGCCAGCGTCGGCGAACCGCTCAATCCCGAAGTCGTCGTGTGGGGCCAGGAAGTGCTGGGACTGCCGGTCCACGACAACTGGTGGCAGACGGAGACCGGCGCGATCATGATCAGCAACTACCCGAGCGAGGAGATCCGGCCAGGGTCCATGGGGCGCCCGGTGCCCGGGATCGACGCAGCCCTGCTGGAACGCGGCGAGGACGGTCGCGCACTCGTCCACGGCGGCGAGGTTCGAGAACTGACCGGTGCCGACGTCGAGGGAGAACTGGCGCTGCGCCCTGGGTGGCCCTCGATGTTCCGCGGGTACCTGCACGACGAGGCCCGTTACGCCGCCTCCTTCGCCGGCGGTTGGTACCTCACCGGGGACATCGCCGCGCGGGACGCCGACGGCTACTACTGGTTCGTCGGGCGGGCCGACGACGTGATCAAGTCCGCCGGACACCTCGTCGGGCCCTTCGAGGTCGAAAGCGCGCTGATGGAACATCCCGCGGTGGCCGAAGCCGGCGTGATCGGCAAGCCGGACCCGATGGCCGGGGAACTGGTGAAGGCGTTCGTGTCCCTGCGCCCCGGGCACGCCCCGAGCGAAGAGCTGCGCACCGAGCTGCTGGCCTTCGGACGGCGTCAACTCGGTGCCGTGGCCCCCAAGGAGCTCACCTTCGACGACGACCTCCCGCACACCCGCAGCGGCAAGGTCATGCGCAGGCTGCTCAAAGCACGAGAACTCGGGCTGCCGGAAGGCGACCTGTCCACGTTGGAGAAGGCTCGATGAACCGACGAGAGACATCGGCAACCGGCGCGAAGGCCAAGCAGCGCACCGAACTGCTGCGGCAGATGGTGCGGATCCGGCGCTTCGAAGAGCGTTGCGTCGAGCTCTACAGCGCCGCGGAGATCCGCGGATTCATGCACCTCTACATCGGCGAGGAAGCCGTGGCCGCCGGGCTGATGCAGGCGCTCAGCCCCGACGACGCCGTGGTGTCGACCTATCGCGAACACGGTCATGCCCTGGCTCGTGGTGTGCCGATGGTCTCGGTGATGGCCGAGATGTTCGGCCGAACCACCGGGTGCAGCCGTGGCCGCGGCGGGTCGATGCACCTCTTCGACGTCTCCCGCCGGTTCTACGGCGGCAACGCCATCGTCGGCGGCGGGCTGCCGATCGCCGTCGGGCTCGCGCTCGCCGATGCCATGCGCGACCGGCCGCAGGTCACCGCATGCCTGTTCGGCGACGGCGCAGTCGCCGAAGGTGAGTTCCACGAATGCCTGAACCTCGCCGCGCTGTGGCGGCTTCCGGTCCTGTTCAGCTGCGAGAACAACCTCTACGCCATGGGCACCGCACTGGCCAGAGCACAGGCCGAAACCGATCTGGCGCTGCGAGCGAGCTCCTACGGAATGCCGTCATGGGCCGTCGACGGCATGGACGTCGAAGCAGTAGCGGCTGCGGGGAACCGCGCGGTGGAGACCATGCGCGCCAGCCCGGGGCCGTGCTTCCTGGAACTGCGGACCTACCGGTTCCGGGCGCACTCGATGTACGACGCCGAACGCTACCGGGACAAGGCCGAGGTCGAGCAGTGGAAGCAGCTCGACCCGATCGACCGGCTCACCGCCCGGATGCGCACCGACGGCGACCTCGACGACGACGCCCGAGCGACCCTGGACTCCGAGGTGGACGCCGAACTGGACCAGGCAGTGGCCGAAGCCCGCACCGGCCCCCTCGAACCAGCAGCGGACCTGACCCGATTCGTCTACAGCGAGTAGCCCCGTGTCAACCCCGGTCCTGCTCAACCGCACCTCAGGGGAACGTGACGCAAACCAGCCACAAGAAACTGCGGAATGCAAGATCGACACCGAACGCAACCACCACTGTGAATCACGGAGAGGCGGAACTGCATGAGCTCAGCGCAGAGCACTTACCGCGATGCCCTCCGCGAGGCGTTGCGGGATGCGCTGCGCGAAGACGAGCGGGTGTTCCTCATGGGCGAGGACGTCGGCCGCTACGGCGGATGCTTCGCCGTCAGCCTCGGTCTCCTGGAGGAGTTCGGCCCGGAGCGCATTCGGGACACCCCGCTTTCGGAGTCCGCCTTCGTCGGAGCCGGCATCGGCGCGGCCCTGGCCGGGATGCGACCGATCGTCGAGATCATGACCGTCAACTTCAGCCTGCTCGCCCTCGACCAGATCCTCAACAACGCCGCCACCCTGCTGCACATGTCCGGCGGCCAGCTCAACGTTCCGCTGGTCATCCGCATGACCACCGGAGCCGGACGCCAGCTCGCCGCCCAGCACTCCCACAGCCTGGAAGGCTGGTACGCCCACATCCCCGGTCTGCGCATCATCGCCCCGGCCACACTCCCCGACGCCCGCGGCATGCTGCGCCCGGCACTCGCCTGCCCGGACCCGGTGCTGATGTTCGAGCACGGCTCGCTCTACAACGCCACCGGCGAGCTCGACGACCCGGCCGAACCCGTCGACATCGACACCGCCGCCCACCGCCGCCACGGAACCGACGTAACACTCATCACCTACGGCGGCACCCTGCCCACAACGCTGACCGCCGCCGAACAACTCGCCGCCGACCACGTCGAGGCGGACATCATCGACCTGCGCACGCTGCGCCCGCTGGACGAGCCGACCATCCTCGACTCGGTACGCCGCACCCACCGCGCGGTCGTGATCGACGAGGGGTGGCGCAGCGGCAGCCTCTCCGCCGAGATCACCGCCCGCATCACCGAGCACTGCTTCTACGACCTCGACGCCCCGGTCGAGCGGGTGTGCAGCGCCGAGGTACCGATGCCCTACGCCAAGCACCTCGAAGAAGCCGCACTTCCGCAACCCGAGGACGTGGTGGCCGCCGCGCGACGGGCGGTGAGCTGACGTGGCGGAATTCCGGATGCCGTCACTCGGCGCGGACATGGACCAGGGCACCCTCGTCGAATGGCTCGTCCGGCCCGGCGACACCGTCCACAAAGGAGACCTGATCGCGGCGGTGGACACGCAGAAGGCCATCGTCGAAGTCGAATGCTTCGACACCGGCATCATCGACCGCCTGCTCGTGGAGCCAGGTCAGACGGTGCCGGTCGGTGCCCCCATGGCAGTCATCTCCGGCGGCGCGCAGGGAGCCCCGGCCGGTCCCGCACCACCCGAACCTGCCGCCGAACCGCCACCTCACCGGCCGATCGCCACTCCCCCGGTGCGCAAGCTCGCCGCCCAGCACGGGGTCGACCTCGCGACGATCCGCGGCACCGGACATCACGGCGCCATCACCCACGCCGACGTCGAGGCAGTCATCCACCACGCCGAACCGCTCGCCGGCACCTGCGCGAGGTGCTGGCGGCGCGCTCCGGCGGGGACGAAGACGCGTCGGTGGCCTTCGACGTCTACCGGCGCAGCTTGGTGCGGCACGCGGGAGC